>JBGOTX010000009.1:0-13854 GCA_041476705.1 Candidatus Zixiibacteriota bacterium | reverse complement strand
CAGCCGAGTTTCAATTTGACCGGATGGGCGTGTTTGCCTATTCTCCGGAGGAAGGAACCCCATCGGCTGAGTATGCGGATCAGGTGCCAGATGACGTAAAAGCCGAGCGGGTCGAGATGCTCATGTCGATCCAACGGGAGATTGCGTTCGAAAAGAACGCCCGGATGGTCGGGCGTACAGTGGACGTACTGATTGATGAAATCGAAGATTCGGTTGGAGGGGTCGGACGGACTGCGTCCGACTGCCCGGATATCGATCAGAGCGTGAATGTGCATGGACGCGGTCTGCGCGTCGGCGATCTCGTGCCGGTCAGGGTTGAGCAGGTCGACGGGTACGATCTTGTCGGATCCCTGCAGGAGAAATGAACCGTGATACATTACGAAAAACTGGGAATCTTCCTGGGCAAGCCGGTAGCGTATCTGCTCATGACTATTTATCTCATGCAGTCGGGACTGCTGGCCTATTTGGTCATGGACAAGTACAATCTGGAAAAACAGATATCATTCCAGCAAAAGCGCATCACCGAACTTGAAGAAAAACTCCAGATACTCAAAGCCATCGGCGATTTTCAGATCGGATTCAACGATGAAGAGGTCCACAACCTGACCGAAGTCGTATATTCCGAAAGCCAGAAATACGAATACGATCCAATGTTCATTCTGGCGATCATCCTCACCGAATCGACTTTCAAGCATAACCAGGTTTCATCGTACGGCGCACGGGGACTTATGCAGGTGGCGCCGATCACGGGCAAGGATGTCGCGACCAGGGCCGGAGTGGATTGGTTCGGCCTGACGACCCTGAACGAACCGGAAGCCAACATCAAGCTTGGCACTGCCTACCTGTTTGAAAAGATTCTCGAGTTTAAGGACATCAAGAAGGCGCTTTTGGCGTACAATCTTGGTGAAACCCGCCTCAAGACGATGCTCAAGAACAAGGAACCGCTTCCCAGCGCCTATCTGAACAAAGTAATCGACAACTACCGAATGCTCAAGGAGACATACAAAGCGTGAAGTTTCGAATTGCCGGTCCGGCGGTTTCCGGTCTTGTCCTGTGTGCCCTGATACTGTCGGGTTGTGGGGGCCCTCCCAAGCTGACCAATTTGTCCTCGGCTGATCTCTATAAGATGGGCAAGGAAAAGTACGATAAAAAAAAATACTATCGGGCGATAGAAATATTTCAGAACCTCGTGTACAGCCATGCCGGGGACCCGGTGGTTGATACGGCGCAATATTATCTTGGCATGTCCTATTACGGCAATGAGGAATACCAGTTGGCTGTAGCGGAATTCAATCGCCTGCTGGTGAACTACCCCTCGTCGCCGTTCGCCGTGGAGGCGCAGTTTATGCGGGCTGCGTCGACCTATGAATCCGCTCCCAAGAGCTCAGGGCTGGACCAAAGCGAACTAACACCGTCGCTTAAGCAGTTCGAAGACTTCGTGACGGACTTCCCGGAATCGGACCTTCTACCGCAGGCCAAGGCATACCTGCTGAAAGGGCGAACCCGACTGGCCCAGAAAACCTATGAGTCGGGCGTAGTGTATTACCGGCTGGAGACGTTCGACGCGGCCAACATATATTTCCAGAAAGTCGTGGACGACTATTTCGAAACCGAGTACGCCCCCAAAGCTACGTACATGCTGGCTGAGGGGGAATTCAGGATGAAACACTTCGATGTCGCCCGGGACAAATTCGCCGGATTCGCCAAAGTGTTCCCCAAGCACCCCTGGGTGGCCAAGGCCCAACGGCGCTCGGCCGAGGCCGCGTTTCGATTCGGTCTGTCGGCTTTTGAATCTCGTGAATATGATAAGGCGCGGGAACGCTTTGAAACTTTCAAGAAGACTTTCCCCGACGACAAGCTGGTCAAATCGGCCGATGCCTATCTGGCGAAATTGAAGGACCTTCCGCTTGCTCAACCACAATCAGAGAAAGCCGACTCCTGAGCCGGGGCAGTCATGGGGACTGTTCGGGGGGGCGTTCGACCCGATTCACTTCGGTCATCTGGCCATTGCTCAGAGTATTCAGTCGGCCCTGAAACTTGCCGGGGTCTTATTCGTACCATCGGCGCAACCACCCCATAGAGATAATCCGTGTGTGGCGTCTTTCGAGCACAGGTGTGCCATGATCGAGCTGGCGATCGAGCACCTGCCCACATTTTCATACAGTACTATCGAACGCGACGACCAACTCTCCGGATATACGCTCGATACGATTCGTGCGCTCAAACTAAAGTATCCAGATATTTCCTGGTATGTCATGGTTGGTTCCGACCATGCGGGCACGTTCGACTCATGGTATCATCCTGATGAAATACTCTCCGAAGCTATTCTTGTGATCGGCGCGCGACCCGGTTTTATTGGAAAACTGCCCGCCGGGATTTCCTCAAATGAACGAGTGATCATGGTTCAGTCCCGCCTGGTCGACATATCGGCGACCGAAGTGCGACAGGTCGTGGCCGCGCGTGTCCCCACCGACCGATTTTACGAACTCGTGCCGCCTGCGGTGGCGCGCTATATTACCAGCCACCGTCTATACTGCTCATGAATAAGCGCAAGACATTGTTTCTGGTCGATGGCTCAGCCATTTTTTATCGGTCGTTTTTTGCCTTTATTCGAAACCCGTTGATCAATTCGAAGGGCGAGAATACTTCGGCGACGTTCGGCTTTGTCAATTCAATTTTGAAAGTCATCCGTGAAGAACAGCCGGACTATTTCGCGGTCGTGTACGACAGCAAACAACCGACTTTTCGACACGAGAAATACCCCGAATACAAATCGCACCGCGCCAAGATGCCCGATGAACTGGTGGCCCAGCTACCCCGCATTCATAAGGCCGTACAGGCGCTTAAGATCGCCGAGGTCGAAATGCCCGGATTTGAGGCCGATGACCTCATCGCGACACTCGCTCGAAAGGGGGAGAGGGAAGGGCTCGACGTCTGGTGTATGACCGGCGACAAAGACTATTTTCAACTGGTCACCGAGCATATCCGCATCTACCACATCTCGCAATTCTCGAAGGGCGAGCCGATGGGTCCCGCAGAGGTCCTCGCCAAGTTCGGGGTGAAACCCGAGCAAGTGGTCGACAAGCTAGCCCTCATGGGCGACGCTTCGGACAATATTCCCGGAGTTCCGGGAATCGGGGCCAAGACGGCCGATTCTCTACTGGCGCAGTTTGGCACGCTCGACAAGGTGCTGGCTGGTATCGATCAGGTTACGGCTAAAGGAATACGCGAGAAACTCGCCGCAAATACAGCATTGGCAATACTTTCGCGCGAACTTGTAACCCTCCATGCCGACGCTCCAATCGATGTGCCTATTGAATCCCTGCTCCGCAAACCGTTTGACATTGCCGCCGCCACGAAGCTTTTCACGGAACTGGAGTTTACATCATTTATCAAACAGATCAGTGCTGATCCGACCACAAGTCCGGCGATTGAGCCGGTGGCGGCCAAGGCAAACTACTGGACGGTTACATCGTTAGACCACCTCAGGAAACTGGTCAAGGAGTTTAGCTCCAAGAGGGAGATCGCGGTCGACACTGAAACCACCTCGACCAATCCACTGACCGCCAAGCTCGTCGGCGTCTCCCTGTCTGATCGGGCTGGCGAGGCATTTTATGTGCCTCTCGGCCATTCGGTTGACCGTGAGCAATGCCTGCCGCTCGATGAGGCACTGGCGGTCTTGCGGCCGCTGTTAGAGAATGCCGAGGTTCAGAAAATCGGTCAAAACATCAAATACGATTTTGAGGTATTGCACCAGCACGGAATCGACATTACGCCGGTGTCATTCGACACGATGATCGCGTCGTACGTGGTCGATCCCTCCGGCCGCCAGCACAATCTCGATGCGCTGGCCCTCAGGTATTTCACTTACACCAAGAAATCGATCACCGAGCTTATCGGCAGTGGCAAGAATCAGCGGACCTTTGACACGGTGCCGGTTGACAAAGCCACTTTCTACGCCGCCGAAGACGCCGATTTCACTTTCCGCCTCCGGGGCCAGCTTGCTCCTGAGATCGATAAACTCAAGTTGAACGACCTGTACTACAACATCGAACTCCCCCTGGTGCGGGTGCTGGCCTCGATGGAAGAAGCCGGTGTACGTATTGATGCTCAATTTCTGGGCGTACTTTCCCGGGAGATGGAGAGCCAGTTGGTGACTGTACGTAAAGAGATATACGCGGCCGCCGGCATGGAGTTCAACATCAATTCAACCCAGCAGTTGTCGCATATTTTGTTCGAGAAACTGCAACTGCCGACCAAAGGGAAAACAACCAAGAAAACCGGGTTCTCCACCGATGTCGGCGTGCTTGAAGAACTGGCGCGGGTTCACCCATTTCCAAAACTGATTCTCGATTACCGCCAACTTACGAAGCTCAAATCGACCTATATCGACGCTCTGCCCGAACTGATCAAC
Source organism: Candidatus Zixiibacteriota bacterium (assembly GCA_041476705.1). Lineage (GTDB taxonomy): Bacteria > Zixibacteria > MSB-5A5 > GN15 > FEB-12 > JACRAV01. The sequence continues at coordinate 9,440 of JBGOTX010000009.1, read as the reverse complement.
CCGAAAACCGGTCGGGTACACACGTCGTTCAATCAGACCATCGCCGCCACCGGCCGTCTGTCCTCGACCGACCCGAATCTTCAAAATATTCCGGTGCGCACCGAAGAGGGGAAGCAGATCCGCAAGGCGTTTATCCCGCGCGACGAGAACTATATCCTGCTGGCTGCCGACTACTCCCAAATCGAGCTTCGCATCCTGGCTCACTACGCGGAAGACGAAGTACTGATCAAGGCGTTCAAGGAGGGAGAAGACATCCACGTCCGCACGGCCGCCGAAGTGTACAGTGTCGGGCTCGACAAAGTGACCGGCGACATGAGACGAGTGGCCAAAACAGCCAACTTTGCGATCATTTACGGCGTTTCGGCCTTCGGATTATCTCAACAGACAGGTATGACCGTCGCCGACGCAAAGGCTTTTATCGAAACCTACTTTGCCCGGTATCCGGGGATACGCACTTACATTGAATCAACAAAGCGCTTTGCGCGTGACAACGGGTATGTGACGACTCTCTTCAATAGAAGACGATACTTGCCCGAAATAAACGACCGGAACTTTAACATCCAGCAATTCGCCGAGCGAACGGCCATTAACACGCCCATTCAGGGGACGGCCGCCGACATTATCAAGAAGGCGATGATTCAGATTCACGAACAATTGCTAGGGTTTCGCACCCGTATGGTTTTGCAGGTGCACGATGAATTGATTTTCGACGTCTATAGGGAAGAGATCGACGACGTCCGGCGCATCGTGAAAGCGGGGATGGAGAGAGTCATCAAGCTGAAAGTCCCGCTCGTGGCGGATATTGGCGTGGGGCAAAACTGGCTCGACGCCAAGCAGGACTGACTTGGCATTCGATCAGCCGGATTGCCGGCTGTAGCTGCGGGGAGAAGGATTATGAGACTCACTTTCATTCTGATCTCGATTGTGTCTATGTCGGCCGGGGTGCAGGCACAATGGCTCGAAAAACAGGCCGAGAGTAACCAATCAATACGTGAACGACTTGTCCAGATCGGCGGCGGTCTGGAGTGGAGGTTCGATCAATCGGACTCGCGGGTTCCCGTGTATCCACAGATCAAGTTCTTCTTCTGGCCAAAGTCGTTTTTTGGTCTTCAGGGGGGAATATCCTACCGATATTCGGGGAATATTTATGGACTGACGAACTTCAGCGCCTGGACTGTCTCGTACGGAATTCGCCTACAGGAGCCGGATGCTCGCCTAGCCCTCTTTTGCGGGCTGGATATCGATCACAAGTGGTATCACGGGAAGGGGCAAACATACTCCTATCCACCCAGCACCACTCCCAACTGGGTCTGGATGACGGATTACCGAGCCGGTCTTGGAATTGTTGTAGGCCTTTCCGCTCACTTGAGTCCTAAGTCCGCTCTCGATTTTTCGCTCCGAAAGGTGTTCAATCACAGACCCGAACCGATTTTTACTCCGCCATATCCCGGAGAAGCGTGGCAAACCCCTCCGAACTTCCCCGATGACGTGTACAATCCGGCCACCATCGAAATGCAGTACCGGTTCGGCCTGTAGCAGTTGGCGCGTGACACCTTCTTGCGCCAACCGTACGATTTTCCTTAATTGGCGAGCATGCTCATCGGACTGACCGGACAGATCGGCGCGGGAAAGACCACCGTTGCAAATATCCTTCGAGGGTTGGGGGCAGTCATTATCGATGCCGACCGGATCGGACGCGAGGTTCTCGCAGACAATCCCGCCGTTAAGCGGGCGCTGGTCCGGGCTTTTGGATCAGAAGTAGCTGACAAACGGGGACGGATCAATCGTCGCGCCGTGGCAGGGGCCGCCTTTGCAAGCGATTCGTCGCGCCGCAAGCTCAATCAAATCGTGCACCCTCACCTGCTTAAGGAATTGCACCGGCAAGTAAAAGAACGCACGAACTGCGGCAAGATAATTGTTATCGACGCCGCGCTCCTTCTGGAATGGAAGCTTGACCACACTGTCGATGCGGTGATTGTCGTTCGGGCTCCCGCCATAGTGCGGCTCAATCGTATGGTTGCCCGCAGGTTTGATCGGGCCGATATCCGCCGTCGAATGCACCTTCAACTCCGCTGGCCGGAGTATCGCAGGCGCGCCGATGTAATAATCACCAACAACGGAAACAGTGCGGAGCTTCGTCGCCAAGTGGTCGCGACCTGGAATTGCTTGCGCGAGCAACTATAATCGTATGCCCATTTGCGACCCCTCCTCCGGCCAGGTTCTCAAGGATTACACAATAGACGAACTCATCGAGCGCGCCCAATACATGCGCGCCCTCAATGAAATTGCGCTCTGCGCGGCCGGATCAGGGCATTCGGGGGGGACGCTTGGCGTCATGGATATAGCGGCCGCCCTCTATCTAAAAATTGCCAGACATGCGCCCCAAGACCCGCGCTGGCCGGACCGGGACCGGATTGTCTGGTCGGCCGGTCACAAAGCGCCGGCTCTGTATGTTTCTCTGGCGGCGTCGGGGTATTTCCCCGAACGCGAATTGATGAAACTTCGCGCACTCGACTCTCCGCTTCAAGGGCACCCGCACTGGCCCGACCTGCCCGGAGTCGAGATGACCACCGGTTCACTCGGACAAGGGATTTCGGCAGCGGTCGGCATGGCGCTGGCCGCCAAACTCGACGCCAAGACTCACCGTGTGTTTGCGATCACCAGCGATGGCGAGCACCAGGAAGGATCGCTCTGGGAGGCGGTTATGTTTGCCGCCCATCATCGCCTTGATAATCTGATTGTGATTGTCGACCAGAACCGTTTGCAAATCGATGGATTGGTAGTGGATGTGATGAATATCGACCCGCTTGATAAAAAGTACCGCGCTTTCGGCTGGCATGTGCTTTCAGCCGACGGTCACAACATGGCCGATCTGGTGAGCAAGCTCGACTGGGCGCGAAACCAGAACACTTCGGGCAAACCAGCGGTGGTCATTTGCCACACGACCAAGGGAAAGGGAGTGTCGTTCATGGAGGATCAAGTCGGGTGGCACGGCAAGCCGCCTACCCGCGACGAACTGGATCGATTACTTCCCGAACTTCGTTTTGACGCACAATTTCCCGTGGATGATTTCCTGGCCTTTGGGAAAGATCACCGCGACAGGGCAGAACAGCGCATTGACGAGGCGCTTCCCAAATATTCGCGCAATTATTGGTGGAACAGTGGTTTTAGCATGCAGGTTGACATGCAGGCAACCCGCCAGGGTTTTGGGCGGGCCTTGGATAAGTACGGCGATGATCCGCGAATCATTTGCCTCGGGGCCGATATTTCCGATTCCATCTCGATCTCAGATTTCCATAAAAGCCACCCGGATCGGAAAGCCCGCTTCATTTCAGTCGGTATCGCCGAACAAAACGCCACCACTATCGCCGCCGGACTGGCCCGCGAAGGCAAATTGCCGGTCTTCGGCACCTATGGCGTCTTTGCTTCCGCGCGCAATCTTGATCAACTCCGCATTTCCGTGTGCTATGCCAATTTGAATGTGCTGATTGCGGGGGCGCACGGGGGGATATCGGTAGGTCCCGACGGCGCCACGCATCAGGAACTTGAGTCGATCTTCCAAATCGCCGGCCTTCCAAATATGCACATGGGGATTCCATGCGATGCTCTTGAGACCGAAAAGATGACCCGCGTCATGCTGTTTGATCTCGTTGGGCCGAAATACCTTCGCTTTGCCCGTGAGGCCACCCCCATTGTAACTAAGAGTGATACGCCGTTTGTTTTCGGAGAGGCGAATATCTTTCGGCTCAGGCGAACAGCCGATCGGTTCACGGACGCTTTCGAGATCGTTCGGGCTTCGGTCTATGCCGACGAGCAAGAACAGATAAGCATCGTTTCCTGCGGACCGGAACTTGCCGAAGCCCTCCGGGCCGCGTATATTCTGAAAGAGGAGTATCAGGTCGAGACTCGTGTCGTCAACCTGCACACGATCAAGCCGATGGACGCCCCGGCGATTGTCAGAGCGGCCCGGGAGACCAAAGTCCTATTGACTGCCGAAGAACATCAGGTCGGCGGACTCGGAAATCGGGTAGCAGGCGTGCTTATGACTGACTGGACTGCAGGACACAGAAAACCGTTTGCGATGATCGGCATCCAGGATCGGTTTGGTGAGTCCGGGCCGCCCTGGACGCTCATGAAGAAATTCGGTTTGACTGCGGAACATATAGCGAAAAAAGCAAAAGAGCTTCTTGATATGACACAGGTGTAGCTGATGCAATATACTGAACGAGTAACAAGATTGGAATCCGAGGGGGCCTTCGTCGTGCTGGCCCGCGCCAAACAGATGGAGGCGCAGGGGAAGAAGATTATCCATTTGCAAATCGGCGAGCCGGACTTTGACACCCCCCGGAACATCACCGATGCCGCCGTAAAGGCACTCAGGGATGGCCAGACCCACTATGCCGCATCGGGCGGTGTGATGGCGGCGCGCGAAGCCGTAGCCCAATATGTCAACAAGACCCGGGGCCTGAATATCACTGCGGAAAATGCCGTGATCATGCCCGGAGCTAAACCAGTCATCTACTGCGCGATGATTGCCCTGATTAATGAAGGGGACGAAATTATCGTACCCAATCCGGGGTACCCGACCTATCGATCTCTGACTCGATTTTTTGGCGCCACACCGGTGCCGGTCCACCTGCACGAAGAGAGCGGTTTCCGGTTTTCAATCGATGAATTGCGCAAGCTCATCACCCCCCGTACCAAGATGGTCATCCTCAATTCGCCCCAAAATCCGACCGGCGGACTCCTGACCTGGGAAGACCTGGAGGCGGTTTACGAGCTTGCCCAGAAACATGATCTCTGGATTCTTTCGGACGAGATATATTCAAGAATCGTGTACGACGTCGAATTCAAATCCATCGCCGCCATTCCCGGCGCGATGGAGCGCACGGTGATCGTTGACGGCATGTCCAAGACCTACGCCATGACCGGCTGGCGACTGGGATACGGTGTCGTGCCCAAGAAGCTGGCGGAATATATGTTCACGCTGGCGATAAATAACTTTTCGTCGACCGCCACCTTTGCCCAGTACGGGTTGATCGAAGCGTTGACCGGCCCTCAAACCGAGATTGACAAAATGGTGGCCGAGTTCCATCGCCGCCGAGACGTGATCGTCGACGGCCTCAACCAAATCGAAGGAATCTCCTGTCTCAGGCCGCAGGGCGCGTTCTACGTCTTCCCGAATATCACCGGTACCGGTATGAAATCGAAGGAGTTTGCGGAAATGATGCTCGAACAGGGGGGCGTGGCCTGTTTGTCGGGGACGTCCTTCGGCGAGTACGGTGAAGGATATGTCCGGTTCTCGTATGCCAATTCGGTTGAGAATATTCGCGAGGCGCTGGCGCGGATCAAATCCACGCTGGCCGCAGTCAAACACGCCTGATTAGTCCGGCCCTATCATGTCCAACCGGGTCGCGACGGCCCGGTTTTTTTATTGATCGTTCGGAGCTGTTCGCGTAACATTGACCGCGATGAAATATGCCTATGTGACCACAAACGTACTTGATCTGTGGACCGAACCGCACTACAACAGCGACCGATCCAGTCAGGTGCTTTTCGGTGACGTGGTTTCTCTGGGCAGGGAACAGCGCGGATTTGTACAGGTGAAAGAGTCCGACGGCTACTCCGGGTGGCTTGATGTTCGCTTTCTGGGCCCTTGTTTGAAGCCGGTGCTTACACCGCCGAAAGGTTGGAAACGGGCGATTGTAAATGCCCCAACCGCCTGGATCAATCCGGTTGAAGGCAAATCAATTCCCGCTCCGTTTTTTTTCTTCTATGGAACCCGCCTTCTGACGAGGCGGGCAAAACCGGGAATTGTGAGCGTGCGACTTCCGGATGGAACTGTATTTCCGCTCAGTGAGCGAGCGGTGCGCGAATTGTCTCCGGCCCGTTCGAAACTTCGCCCGCAGGAGATCATCCGTGAGGCCCGCAAGCATTTGGGAGTGCCGTACCTCTGGGGTGGAATCACGCCGTTCGGTTTCGACTGCTCAGGTCTGGTACGAATGGTGTTTAGACAGTTCGGCATTGAACTTCCCCGTGACACGAAAGACCAGATCCGAGTGGGGGAAGAAGTCGCGCGGGATGAAATTCAACCGGGTGACCTGCTATTTTTCAATCGACATGTTGGCATAGCCATGAGACTGAACCGAATTGTTCATGCCTCGGTCGGCGGCGGGGGGGTGCGGATAAATTCACTTCGCGCCGATACACCGGATTACCGTCCCGACCTTGACCGAGACTTCAACATGGCCAGGAGACTTCTATGATTCGCGTTGAGACCCTCAAAGTCAGTTTGCCCCTCAAGAAACGATTCGCGGTCTCCCAGGGTTCGGCCGACATAAAGACGAATCTGCTGGCGATACTCAACAATCGATACTCGGGCGAAGCGGCCTCATCGGTGTACTATGGTCCAACCATGACGCAATTGGAGACCGACTTGCGAACCGGAGCACGCTTTCTGGAGCAGAAGGGAACGATCGATGTCGACACGCTTCAGGAACTGTCGGGACTGGTCATACATCCGATTGCGCGATCGGCGCTGATTGGCATGGCGCTCAACTATTTGTCGGGCGAATCGGACCGCTACCCGTGGGAAATCCTGTCATTATCGACTCCGGTCGGGATCAAGAGTTCGTTCACCGTGAGTATCGATGACCCCGATGCCATGATTGCCGCGATCAAGGAGAGCGAGTATCCGATTATCAAGATCAAGATGGGCGGCGAACACGACGCCAAGGTCATCGAATCGCTCAAGGATTTGGTCGACAAGGAAATTCGCGTCGACGCCAATGGCGGCTGGAGTTGCGCGCAGGCCGAAGAGATGATTTACTATCTGGCCCGATCGGGCGTTCGGATCATCGAACAGCCAACCGACGCCAAGAATGTGGCCGATTGGCCCCACCTCAAAGGAAAGCAGGCCGAGGTCGAACTTATCATCGATGAGGGAGTGGGCACGCAGGAAGAATTCACACAGGTGTCGCAGTACGTCGACGGCGTGAATATCAAGATGGAAAAGAGCGGCGGAATTGTCGAAGCGATCAAAATTGCCGCCCAGGCGTCCGACGACAAAAAGAAAGTGATGCTCGGATGCATGGTCGCCTCATCGGTAGGAATTGCCCAGTCGGTCTATATGTCGTCGCTTGCAGATTATATCGATCTGGATGGCCCGCAACTCTTGCAGGATGATATCGCCCGCGGCATACGGTACAATCGCGAACGGATCGAAGTGGACCGAGAAATCATCGGTGGCCCCACACTAATCAGAGATGTTGTCGACAAATACATATCGGAGTAGTCGGCCGGTCCTGGCCGTGTTGTTGGCGCTCGCATGGGGGGGAACCGTGAGGGCCGATTCAACGGATATCGTTGTCGTCTATCCCAAACCGGGTCAGACCATCACCGCATCCGATTCGACTTTTATCTTCGGTCATCTGTCCGACAAACTGATGAAGATGTCCCCCGGTAAGGGGTCGATGACGTCACCAAAGCTGACGCTCAAGATTAATGGTACTTCCGTTCCCGTGTACAACAGCGGTGGATTTCTTGCCTTTCTTTCCATCTCGCCCGGCGATTTCATATTCAAGCTCAAAGTGACCGGAACCGGCCGTCACAAGGGCTTGACCAACCTCGCCGAATTCGATTTGCCGGTAAAGGTGCCCGCACCGCTCCGGGAGTTGTCCGAGGACACCCTCCGCATTGTCGGCGATTATCGGCCGCCTCAGGGAGATGTGGCGCTGAGTTGGGGAGACCGGCTCGACGTGCAATTCCTTGGAACACCGAACGGAATGGCCTGGTTTTCCATTCCCGGAGTCGTTGATTCGGTGCCGATGTCTGAAACCGCACCTAGCGATGCACCCTACTGGGGGGAGTCGGTGTTCGGCAACGGCCAAACCTCTCCGCCTGCCGTAGGCGGCGGAATTTACTCCGGATTTTGGTACCTTCCCCGCGGCGTAACGACTTCCAATGCCGCCATCTGCTACCACTTGTGCAAGAGTACGAAGTCCGGCAAGAGTGATCCGTCAAAAGATCAGCTCAAATGCCTGTCCACCACCAGCGGCTACCGGGTTTCGCTCAATTCTCCCGAGTTCCCCTTTACCGTCCGTTTTACCGACTCGGTTCAGGTCGTGCGGGTAGGCCCCAAATCGGGATATTTTTCGATCTTTCAGCCGCGTGGTGTCGAAGCGCTGGCCGTCGGAGCCGAGGCCGATTGGTATCGCATCAGATTATCCGCAACTCAATTTGGCTGGGTGGCCCGGAGTTCAGTCGAGACGCTTAAACCCGGCATTCTTCCGCCGAAATCCCGCATCGCTTCGATCAGAACGTACGACTCCGCACGTTCGGTCACCTTTACCTTTCCGCTGTCGGGGATACATCCGTACCGCGTAATTGAGCAGTCGCCCCGGCACCTGACTCTCCAGCTTTTTGGCGTCACCAGCAACACCGACTGGATCAGGTATGAGTACAGTGATTCGCTCGTGGATTACTGCACCTGGCTCCAGCGCGAAGATGATTTGTATGAGTTCACGATCAATTTGACCCACGATCTCTGGGGGTACGACTGCTATTATGCCGACAATACCTTCTGCCTCAAGATCACGAAACAGCCGCGCAACATCCATACGCTTAAGGGAAAGACCATTGTAGTCGATCCCGGCCATTCCGGTGATCCGGGGGCAATCGGCCCGACCGGCCTTACCGAAGCCGAGGCCAATCTGGGAATCGCGCTGGGCTTGCGCAAAGCGCTCGAGTCCCGTGGCGCCAAAGTAGTCATGACCCGGAGCGATATGTCGAATGTGGCGCTGTATGATCGCCCGGTAATCGCCAAACAGGCCGAGGCCGACTTATTTGTGTCGGTGCACAATAATTCCCTGCCTGATGGCGTCAACCCGTTCACAAATAATGGGACCTCGGTGATCTACTATCATTCCTGGTCGGCTGATCTGGCTCGGCGCATTTTGGGACAACTCCTGACCGCCACTGGATTGCCCGATCACGGGTTATACTGGGGAAATCTGGCGGTTGATCGTCCGACCCAGTATCCGGCCGTGCTGGTCGAATGTGATTTCATGATACTGCCGGATCGGGAGAGCTTACTTCGAACCGGGGCGTATCGGAGCAAGGTGGCCGAAGCAATTGCGCATGGCATAGACGACTATTTCAGGAGCTATCAAGATGGCCGGTGAAGACAAAGTCCAAAAACCGAGTCAGCCGTATTGGCTGATCTATGTCGCGCTGTTGCTCGGCGGAATTCTCTTGGTCGCCGATGCTTCGCACTACGCACCGTTCCAGAAGATCTCGGCGAAGCTTGGTCTCGGCATGTTGTATTCGGCGTTTGCTCTGTTTGTCGGCAACGGAAAACCCGTCGGAATGTTCGCCACGGCGATTATCTGGACCGCCATATTGGCGACTTTTCTCATTCACTGATCCAAACCAAAACAAAT
>JBGOTX010000008.1:0-13894 GCA_041476705.1 Candidatus Zixiibacteriota bacterium | reverse complement strand
CAGGTAGTACGAAGCAAAATCGCCCAACTGAATGAGACTGAACATCCGCTGGAGCGGCGAATTGCCCGAGGAATGGGCTTCCACCACTTTCACCCCGAAGCCCTCGATAATCTTCTTGATGATGTCCATGCGTTGTCTGATACGCGGATGGTCGTCGGCGTCGCGAAGCTGGACGACAACCAGATGGTCGGCGTGCTGACGGACCAGCTCCGACCAACCTACCAATTCATTGTGATTGAATTCAGCGTAAACATTTGCAAACGCGAGCGACTTGCCGTTTTCGCACATCTGCCCCTTCCAGCGCACGCCAACCGCATCGGTGAGAGTCGGCCCCGCGTAGATAATCGGGATCTTCTTCTGCAATTCGGCGGCGATTCGCTTGGCGGGATTGTCCGAGCCGGCGACATCTTCGATACACTTTTCACGGGCCTGTTTGAGAAATTCGATCGTGCCCTTAATCTCTTTTGTGGCGTCCTTCACCAGCCCGAGTTTTTCCAAAAGGACGAGGATTGGCACAAACGAATATCCTAGGGCGGCGCGTGGTTGCAAGCCGACTGGAAGGGTCAGCATAGGAATGCTGTTGACTTTGGCTACTTCGGCCAGCATCCCGCCGGTGGTGAGAGCGACAATCATCGCCTTGCGGCCGACCGCGTCATCGACCGCCGCCAGCGTTTCCTCGGTGTTGCCGCTGTAAGACGAAGCGATCACGAGCGTTTCATCGTCGACAAATTCCGGCAATTGATAATGACGGCAGACCGTGAATGGAATCATAAGCCGGCTGGCCAGGTACGACCGGACCAGATCGCCGCCGATCGCCGAGCCGCCCATGCCGATCACAACAATATTGCCGATTCCGGCGATTTCCTTGGGCGACACCGGCCACTTCTGCGACAGGGCCAGAGCGTCAGCCATCTGTTCGGGGAAATCAAACACCCGATTGTACATATTGTCCGGGTCGAGCGACCGCATTTGTTCGAGATTTTCCAGTACCGACAAGGGGGCACATCCTGTGGTTAGAAGTTACTCCTTTTCCAGGGTTGCCGCATAGCTTTCCAGCTTACGCTTAACCGAGGTCGTTGACAGTCCGGCCATGATTGCGTTGGTCAGATTCCGGGCCGCCTGTGAATCTACGCGATTTACGTGCCGACATACTTCAAAAATCTTTGCCGGGTTCATGGAAAATTCGCGAACCCCCATGCCGATGAACAACGGCAAGGCTATCAGGTCGCCGGCAATTTCCCCGCAGATGGCGACCGGAATTTTGTGGGTGAGGGCGGCGTCGACCGTCATTTTCACAAGCATCAGCACCGAGGGATGCAAAGGGTTGTACAAGTCGGTCACACGGGTGGAGTTTCGGTCGACCGACAGGGTGTACTGGGTCAAGTCGTTGGTGCCAATGGAGAAGAAATCCACCTTGGGGGCCAGAATGTCCACGGTCAAGGCGGCCGCGGGGACCTCGATCATGACGCCAATCTTGATATCCGGGTCATGAGGAACGCGCGCGTGGCGAAGTTCCATCATGATTTGAGAGATAATTTTGCGGGCTTTGTCTACTTCGGAAGCGTCCGAGATCATCGGGAGCAGGATCTTCAGGTTCTTGTGCACTGAGGCGCGGAGAATGGCGCGAATCTGAGTCTTGAATATCTCGCTCATCTCCAGCATCATCCGGATACCGCGCCAGCCGAGGGCGGGATTATCCTCCTGAGGCATGATATCGTTGGAGCGGACCTTGTCGGCGCCCAGATCGAACGTACGAAGGACCACTGTTGTGTCTGCGAACTTCTCGGCAATCTGGAGATAGTATGCGTACTGCTCGTCCTCATCCGGAAACCGACTGCTTTCCAGATACAGAAACTCGGTGCGATACAGACCGACCGGAATGTGCTGAACGGCCAGAATATCATCGGTCGGTCCGGGTAGTTCGAGGTTGGCCATGACCTGGATTTCAACACCGTCGGCCGTGCGCGGCGGCATATCCGTCAAACTCTTAAGGTGGGTCGCCAGCACCGATCCCTGACGTCGGGCTTTGGTCTGGTATTCGGCCAGATCACTGTCGGTCGGGTGAACGATGACTATCCCCAGGGTACCATCGAGAATGATCGAAGCGTCGTGTGGAATCTGGGCCCAGTTTTCGTCCACCACTGCGACCGGCATCATAACCGAGCGGGCAATCAGCGCCATGTGAGAGTTCCGCCCCCCCTCTCCGACAATCAACCCGGCCGCCTTGCGGTTGCGATATCCGAGCGTTTCGCCGGGGGCAAAGCTCTTTCCAATGAGCACGGTATTGGCGGGAAACTTGAGCTTGGACTGCTGACCAAACCCGGACAGATGCGACAAAACCCGTCGTGCGACGGCATCGACCTCGCCCGCCATCTGTCGCATGTACTGATCTTTGGAGGTTTTCAGCGGGTCGGTTACCTGCTGGACCATGCTGTTGTAGACGAACCCGGCGTTGCGGCGTCTCAGACCGATCTCGTCGACCACTTTGCCGCAGAAGTCCTGATCATCGGCGATCAAAAGGAGAGCATCAAATATTTTGGTCACCGGCCCCCCGGCGTCCTTACCGGCGGAAGCGCGGAGGCGCCGGAGGTCGGCCACGGTTTCATCCACGGCTTTGCGCAGAGCGGCGATTTCGCGGGGAACTTCGGGGGCGGTAATGACCACCTCAGCCACACTCATATCACCAGGCAGGACCAGGTGAGTGCGACCGATGACTATCCCGGACGAAACCGGAATTCCCTTTATGACGCGACGACGATCGGGCATATTCTTGTCTGCCAACACGCTCCGGGTACTGTGTGATAGTAAGGTACGGGCGGGCCGAAGGGGGAGGCAAGCACAATGTCAGTCTGATTCGCCAAACCCGGACGCGATAACCTTAATGACCGCCTCCATGGCGGCCGATTCATCCGGGCCGGAGATTTCCACGATCAGTTCTGAACCGGCCTCGGCGGCCAGCATCATGACTCCCATGATCGATTTGCCGTTCACACGCAGGCCGTCTTTGGTGAAAAAAACCTCCGACTGAAATTTCGCGGCGGTGGAGACGAGCATGGCTGAGGGTCGGGCATGAAGACCAAGCTTATTGACGATGTGGGCGCTCTGACTGATCACGATTGGTGCTCGGCAAGGGTGAAGCGTTTGCCCGAAAGTTCCTGCACCACCCCCTTGAGTTCCAAAGCGAGGAGAAACTCCATCACCGCCGGAACCGGCAGATTGGCCGCGCGGGAAATCTGATCCACCTGCAACGGTTTCTCCGAAAGGAGCTCAACCAGTGCGATCTCAGCCGGCGTCATGTCCGGCCTTTGCACAAACTGCTTTGCGGCCACCTGTCCCTTGAGATATGGAAGTTCCTGAAAGATGTCGTCGACTCCGGTAAGCAAACGAGCCCCCCGTTTGATCAGGGTGTTACAACCAAAACTGGTCTTTGAGCCGGGTGCGCCCGGCACCGCAAACACGGTTCGGTTCTGGTCCAGCGCACAGTCGGCGGTGATAAGGGCGCCGGATTTTTCCCCGGCCTCCACCACCACGACCCCGGAAGACAGGCCGGAAATAATTCGATTGCGATCCGGAAAAGTGGATTTGTCCGGCTGAGTACCGGGAAGATACTCCGAATAGATCGCCCCCTGTCCCGCAATCTTGACCGCCAGTTGGCGGTTGAAGGCGGGAAAGACGATATCGAGGGAGGTCCCCCACACCGCCACGGTTCGTCCACCGGTTGACAGGGCGCCGCGATGGGCGGCCGAATCGATCCCCTCCGCCATGCCGGACACGACCACCACTCCGGCGCGGGCAAGATCAGCCGCGAGCTCGTGCGCGAACATTTTTCCTCTCTCGGTGGCGTGGCGCGTGCCCACGATTGCAATCATCCGGTCATCGGGACCGACAGCGTCGCCGTTGCAGAATAGCAGTGGCGGGGCATCGGAGATATTGGCCAGTGGCTTGGGATATTCGGGGGAATCCCAAAACAGCACCGACCAGCCGAGCTTGGTTATTTGTGAAACGATCCGGGCGGCGGTCGCATGATCCTGGCATTCTCGGACACTCGAAGCCAGCCCTTTTGAAATGCCGGAAACCCGCTCCAGATGCGATATCGGCGCCGACAATACAGCGGAGGCCGATCCGAACTTCCTGACCAACTTCAGAAACCGCCCGCGACCGATCCCGGGCACGGACAACAACGTGATGCACTCAGTCAGTCGCTTTTTGGTTTCGGTATTCATCCAGTCTTCGCTCGATTGTATTCAGAAACTCCTTCGTCCCTAATCCGGCCACCGCGGAGATAAATATATAGTCGGACGGCAGGCGACGGGACAGTTCTTTTATGTCACTTTCGGATACCGTATCGATTTTGGTGATCACGGTCAGCGCGGGACGATTGGCCAGGCCGGAATCGAACTCCGTCAGCTCGGTCTTGAGCGTGGCGATGGCCGCCGCGATATCCGGCTCATTGATATCGACCACATACACGAGGAGAAAGGTGCGTTGGATGTGCTTGAGAAATTGAATGCCCAACCCCTTACCCTGAGCGGCGCCTTCGATCAGTCCCGGAATATCGGCCATTACGCATGACTTGAACTCACGAAATTTGACAATGCCAAGGTTTGGAACGAGTGTGGTGAACGGATAGTTGGCTATTTTGGGCCGGGCGGCCGAAAAAGTGGCGAGGATCGTGGATTTTCCGGCATTCGGCTTGCCGACCAGTCCGACATCGGCCAGCAGTTTCAACTCCAATGACAGCCGACGACTCTCTCCCGGACGACCATCCTGCGCCCGACGCGGCGCCTGGTCGGTGGAGGTTTTGAACCAGACATTGCCGCGTCCGCCGATTCCACCCTTGCCGAGCACCACCTGTGCGAGTTCCTGATCCAGATCGCCCAATTGCAGGCCGGTGTCGAGGTCTTTGATTATTGTCCCGACGGGAACGCGAAGAGTAATCGATTCGCCCGACTTGCCGCTTTTCCCCCGGCCGCCGCCGGCTTTGCCGTTTTCGGCCTTGTACTTCGTTTTGTACCGGTAGTCGAGCAGGGTTGAAAGATTGGGATCGGCAATGACCCCCACATCCCCTCCCGCGCCGCCGTCCCCCCCATCCGGACCACCCTTAGGGACATATTTCTCGTGACGGAATGAAATGCACCCCGGCCCGCCGTTGCCGGCGACGATTTCAATCTCGACATAATCGACAAACATGGGGCACAATATCCCTGCGAACGACGCAAAAGTCAACTGCACAACGAATTGCGCGGAGGATTGTGGCCGAAAAATCGCCATTCTTGCCCAATCATCGCAATTGACGCTTTGGGTGTAGTCGCATATATTCACGTTCTCATGAGCAACCGTCAGGAGACAGAAGCGGTGTCGGCCATTGAGCTGGCACAGCGCGTCGGATTCAATCAACGGAAACGGCAGTGGTACGAGCAGTCGACCCTCTGGCTGGGGCGCATCTGCTTGAATTTGGGACTGACACCAAACATGCTTACCGCGCTCTCGCTGGTGTGCGCGTTAGTCTCCGGTATTTGCTTTTGGAGAGGGAAAATGCTCTGGGGGGTCTTCTGGGTGCTTATGACCGGACTTACCGATATGCTTGACGGCAGCACCGCCCGGGCCTCCGGTACCAGTTCAGTCTTCGGCGGTGTACTGGATCACGTGTCCGATCGCTTCGGAGAGTTTTTCATATTGGCGGGCATAACCCTGTCGGGTGCGACAAGCGCCGCCTGGGGATTGTATGCGTTGTTCGGCATGCTGATCGCCAGTTATGTCCGGGCGGCGGCGGAATCTATCGGCAAACTCGAAAGTTGTGCGGTCGGGTTTATGGGTCGCACCGAGAAGTTCATTGTCATAATCATCGGCGCAATCATCGAACAGTATGCCCCGTCGGGCAAATGGCCGCTCGGCGGCTGGTTGGAACTTGCGCTGATCATTGTCGGCACCGCCTCAATTATCACGGCCATTCAACGGATGGTGTTCGCCAAGCGCGCGCTCGATCAACGGCGGCGCCCGTAAACGCGGCCACTCTCTCATTCACCCATGATCACCGCCGTCGGTAATCCGGTTTACGATTATATCAAGACGCAGAAAGTCGAAACCCCCGGCCGGGTGCTTTCAGGGTGTTCGACCAACGCCGCTCTCGCCCTGTCGAAAATGGGCGAACCCACGCGCCTGATCGGAGCCGTGGGGGATGATTTCAAAGTTCAGTTCGCCTCAGATCTCGACAAGTACGGAATCGCGCATCAGCTCCTGCCGTCGCGCCAGACCGGTGGATTCTCGCTTGTCTACTACGATAATTTCGGCAACCGCACGCTCGACCTTCTCGGTCGCGCGGACCAAATTGGACATATCGATTCCGGCACGTATCGGGAATCAAAGGCCGTATTGATCGGCCCGATTCTGGGCGAAGTGTCGTTTGATCTCATTCGCGAAATCAGGGAAAATTTCAGAGGTCTGTTTTTCTGCGACCCGCAGGGACTTTTGCGCGGCGCCCAACCCGACGGTCGGATTTTCCACAACAAGCCGGACGGCATCGAAAATGTGCTCGGACTATTCGATGTCGTCAAGCCGAACGAACTCGAGGGCCGGGTATTGACTGGTATCGATTGCCGCGAGAATCCGTACGACGCGGCGCGCATGATCAAGTCGTGGGGACCGAAAATTGTTATCGTCACGCTGGCCGAACTCGGCTCGGTCATCTACGACGGCACGACTTTTATAGATATCCCGCCGTTTGAGATCGATCTGGTCGATGCCACCGGCGCGGGGGATACGTACATGGCTGGGTTCACCTTCGAGTATCTCAAATCCGGCGGCGATCTGCGAAAAGCGGGTTGCTATGCTTCGTGTACATCGTCGATTATGATCGAACATGTCGGGCCGGATTTTCCAATGACCGAAGCCGCTATTCGCGTCCGCCAGGAACGATTGCTGAAAATGTCCGGTTACAAAGTCCAGGTAACGGTCAACGCATATACGTAGGGCAGGAGCCCTGTGCTCCTGCCTGGTCATTGGATACAGACATGAATGATTCGATTTTCTTTCGCCGCAAAAGTCTCCGCTCCTATCTGGACAAGCCCGTGTCCCGCGAAACACTCGAACGAGTGTTTGAAAAAGTCCGCTGGTCCCCTTCCGCGGCCAATCATCAGCCCTGGCGGTTTGTGGTGGTCACTGAGCCGGAGCAACACCGCAAATTCAGCGAGGCGCTCATGCGCGGAAACGAATGGGCCGCCAAAGCTCCGGTGCTGGTCGCAGTCTGCGCGCGCGAGAAAGACGACGGGGTTCGCGAAGATGACCCGGTAAAATATTATCAGTTTGCCTCCGGTCTGGCTACCATGTCGCTTTTGCTGGCGGCGGTCGATGAGGGGTTGATGGC
Source organism: Candidatus Zixiibacteriota bacterium (assembly GCA_041476705.1). Classification (GTDB taxonomy): domain Bacteria; phylum Zixibacteria; class MSB-5A5; order GN15; family FEB-12; genus JACRAV01. The sequence goes on along the minus strand of JBGOTX010000008.1, from coordinate 6,531 downwards.
GCATCCGATGGCCGGGTACGAGGCAACCAAACTTCACTCAGCCCTCTCGATTCCGCCCGAGTATCATATCATGTGCATCGTCTCACTCGGATACCAGGGACAAATCGAGCTTCTGGATGAACGCACTCGCAAGAAAGACGAGTCCCCCCGCACCCGCAAGCCGATGAGCGATATTGTCAGTTTCGACCGGTTCGATTTCCACGACCCAGTGTAATCCCACCCCTTTCCCCTGGCTCCATACGCGCTGGATTTCCCTTGCTCGAACCGGCGATGTATAACATACTGATGCATCCAATTTAGTGCCGGCCATTTCAGCCGGCTCGGTCATGTAGTCACCGCGATGCTTCACGTTTGACAGAGGTGAATTGCCGTGGACAGTGACATGCAACGTTGTTTCCAGCCGAACACCTTGATTGGGAATCTCGTCGCCGTTGGTATTGTTGCCGCCTTGACCGTGTGGTTGAAGGGGCAGGATACTGAGACAGTGTCGATTCGACAAGACAGAAGCATCGCCCGGGAGTTCGTCCAACCAGCCGATTCTCGCCAAAGTGGCCGCGGGCATGACGTCGAAACTGGCGCCTTCAACGGCGGATGGATCGACCGTAACAAAATCCACATTCTTCCTGATCGACCGATGTCGGTAGCAACGCTCGTCACCCCGGCCACGTATGCATTTCACGCCGACTTGACGCCGGCCAACGACAATGTCTTTGAGGGCATCGACGATGAATCCGAGAAGAAAATAAGCCCGGGTGACGGCGATTTCGGTCTGCCGGGGTATCCTGCACCGGTTGTTGCGGGGTCAAACCCCTGGCCTTTCTCCGGCTCCAAGCCACAGATCCGAAAGGTCAAAGCGGATCGTCCACTCACGATCAGCCACTGGAGCGCGCCCTTGTATCCGTGGAAAGCCCGCAACGTGGAAGGGCGAACGACAGTGAGAATTGTCGTTGACGATCACGGCGCCTTGAGGCAAATGAGAGTGCTCAACGAGACCCCGGCGAAGCTGGGCTTCGGCCAGGCGCTCAAAGATGCGCTGAACCAATGCTGGTACGACGCGGCAATCATTCGTGGTCAAGAAACAGCCATGGAGGTCACCGTGACGTACGAATTCAGTTTGCGCTTGCACGCCAAGCCGATGGTTACCACATCCGGGTACGTCAGCATCGTCATACCGTAATAGTGTTCTTCCAAGCCCCGACCCTACGAAGGCCGGATTTTTTTGCCTCCACTTGACTTTCTTGGGAAGTCTTGCCAAGCTCGCCGGTATAAGCTATAGTTAATTGTCCAGATTAGGATAGCCGGAGCCATTCCGGTCACACTCTGTAGCTCTGGGGAGCAGGTATGAAATCGTTTTTGTTTACGATGGCAGTCGCCGCGTTACTCGCCAACGCCGTTCAATCCAAAGACACCACCACTTTCCGCGTCGATTCGTACATACCGGTGAGGTTTACCGATTTCCAATGGAAAATCGGCGGGAATGCCAGTCTCAACGGGCGCAATGACGACAATTTCCGGCGAACGGAATGGGGAAATGGCTGGAGGGACGAATGGCGTGAGAGTGAAAGTAATGACCAGCAGATGCAGTTCTGGTCGGATATGGCGTACCAGTATACTACCATTCCGACTATCTACAGGTATTCCTTAAATGCACAACTTAGGGGCAATCACTCGAAATTGACCGACAACAGTACGCGGGACGGATATGGTCCTTATCGCACGATAACTAGGTCGAGTGAGAATAAGGCGGACAACTGGAGGGTGGATCTGAATCCGGGATTTGCCATGACCAGATACATCGCGGGTGATTGGTACATCAGCCCGGGAATCCAGGGAACCTTTGGCTACTCTCACAATTCAGTGGACGCCAAGATGTCTGAGCAGGGCTTCGATTCGCTGACCCACCCGCTCTATACCTATAGATCACGGGACAAGACAAGCGGATACGGAGTGGACGGCGGAGCGCTGGCTCAGTTTGAACTGGGGTTCGGCCGGATGTATTCCGGGGACTTTGCGTTCGCCGCGCTGAGTATTGTCGGTGAACTCAGGTCGGGCGGGTATCTGCTTCGCGAGCCGACCTATGGCGAAATGGTCGGGCTGTGCGATACGGTTCTGGAATACCGCCAGCGTCATGCGATGGACAGCCGGTATCGCCGGATAGCGGCACTAACATCGATCCTGAATTACCTCAGAACCAGAGGCGTCATCGAGTCGAATGACCCGATGTTGCCGTTTATTATCGCGGATGTGTGGGATTTCTTCCCCATCAAGGGCCGCCGCTTTGGTCATCAAGCCGGGCTGGGGTGCGAGCTGGATTATTCGGCGAACTACTACAGACAGCGGAGGGAGCATTCCGATGAGTCCACTGGGTCGTGGACCAATTCCAGTGACCAGTCATCAAGCCGTGGCCGGGCAACGGTCTTTGCCCGACTCGCGTACGACCGGCCTTTGTCGGTGCGTTGGCAATTCTCAGCCAATTCCAGAGTATGGTATCTGGCCACCAACTATGCGATCACCGGTATTTGGGGAATGCCCGGCTTGGATCACGATATCTGGGGACACCAGTCGGATGCCGGGCTTTCATACTACTACGATGCGCGTACCACCGTTTCGGCCGGACTTCTCCTGTCGCGTAACTCAAGCGCATACCGGGGGTATGCATCGTCGCCAAGAGAAGACCAGACCGAGTTTCGGTCCTCCGTCACTTACCGGATAAGCGTTCCGACAACCATCACGGCGCGATTTGGCCTGCTGTGGACCTCAACTGACAGTAAGGACCTGATAATCGACCGGCGCAACCAGCACGCCTATCAATTTGGCGTTTCGATCGACCATTGGCTATATTAGACCCGTGAGCGACCTTTCGCACGATGATTTTCAGAAAGTCGACATCCGCGTCGGGCGAATAGTCGAAGTAACCGACTTTGAGCGGGCCCGGGTTCCCGCCTACAAAATCAAAATCGATTTCGGCTCCGAGCTCGGCATCAAGCAATCCTCGGCCCGGTTCAAGACCAGCTACACCCCCGATCAACTCCTCGGTCAGCTGTGCCTTGCGGTGGTGAATTTTCCTCCCAAAAATATCGGTGGATTCATGTCCGAGGTGCTTCTGCTGGGTGTGCCGAGCGAGGGAGAAGGGCTGGTGCTGGTTGCCCCTATCGAGGACGCCCCGCTTGGTGGAAGAATGTCCTAATCGTGCGCGGTCGATATTTCATTCATGCGATCCCCTCACCTGTCACTTCGTGACATCCTCTCGCAGAGGGAGAGGATTCTCGATGCGAGTCCCAGAGCGAAATACAATCCCTTCTCCCTCAGGGAGAAGGTGCCCGAAGGGCGGATGAGGGGAAGACGTGATGCACGCAGATATCCGCGTCTGTCGCATCTCGCACTTACCCCTTCACCCCATCGAACAGAAACGACACGAAATTATCGGCGGTCTCCGACGGGCGCGGCTTGCGGCCGACATACGCGCGGTCGATAAGCCCTCGCACAAACGCGTTCACCAGAGACGATAACAACTCCACCGGCTGATCTCCGCGAATCTCCCCCGTTTCGACGGCGCGTGCCACTATCTGATCCAGATACATTCGAATGTGTCGTTCCAGATCGACCCCAGCGACTGCCACCCCGGCATGGATGATCGCGTGCGTCGCGAACTGGTAGAACCTGCGCTCGTCGTCGCTCAGGCGTGAATTAAGCACTAATACATCGTACGCGTATTTCAGCCGGTCGCGCGCCAGTACCGCCCGCTCCGCTTGGCGAATGTCACGCACCCAGCGCTCCAGATAGTTATCAAACGACAGCAAGGTGAACTCAAGCAGGTGACTTTTGGAGGGAAAGTACTGGAAGAACGACCCCTTCGATACCTTCGCCTCGGCGCAGAACCGGTCGACCGGCAGGCCATCGTACCCATACTCGCCGAACAGCCGCGCGGCCGTTCGGTAAACGAATTCTTTCTTCTCCGGGTCGAGACGGCGAAAGGTGTCGCTGACAATGCCGCGTTTCGCCAGCGCCGCTATCAAATTTTCGTCCATCATCTTACCTCGGTGAGCATGCGTGTATTGAGAATGACCATATAGTCATATTCCATATACTAATTATGTGGTATGGGACAATTTATGCAACAATAATTTGACCTCTCGATTCTTCCGACATAAATTCTGGCCGCACAGAGAACAGAATTATTACAGGAGAGATAAAGGCATGGGAAAAGTTCGAGTAGCTATAATCGGAGTCGGCAACTGCGCATCCTCACTCGTGCAGGGAGTCGAGTTTTACAAGAAAGCCAAGGAAAACGAGCAGGTTCCGGGAATCATGCACGTCAACCTGGGCGGGTACCACATTAGCGACATAGAGTTCTCCGCGGCGATCGATATCGACAAGAACAAGGTCGGCAAGGATTTGAGTGAGGCGATCTTCACCAAGCCGAACTGCACCTTCAAATTTGCCAGCGTGCCGAAAACCGGCATCAAGGTTCAGCGCGGCATGACCCACGATGGTCTGGGGCATTATCTGTCGCAGATTATCGAAAAAGCTCCCGGCGACACCGTCGATATCGTGAAACTGTTGAAAGAGACCAAGACCGACGTGGTGGTCAGTTATCTGCCGGTGGGTTCCGAAGAAGCGACCAAGTGGTATGTCGAGCAGATTCTCGACGCCGGCTGTGGGTTTGTCAACTGTATTCCGGTCTTTATCGCCCGCGAACCGTATTGGCAAAAGCGGTTCAAAGAGCGCGGCCTGCCGGTGATCGGCGACGACATCAAGTCGCAGGTCGGGGCGACCATTTTGCATCGCATCCTCACCCGTTTGTTTATCGATCGCGGCGTGAAGCTCGACCGAACGAGCCAGCTAAACGTTGGCGGCAACACCGACTTCCTCAATATGCTCGAGCGCTCGCGTCTGGAATCCAAGAAGATATCCAAGACCAACGCCGTTACGTCGCAGTTGAACTACGAAATGGCCCCCGGCACGATTCATATCGGACCGTCGGACTATGTCGAATGGCTTCAAGACCGCAAGTGGGCATACATCCGCATGGAAGGAACAACTTTCGGCAACGTGCCGCTCAATATGGAACTGAAACTCGAAGTTTGGGACTCCCCGAACTCGGCGGGCGTGGTGATCGATTCCGTTCGGTGCTGTAAGCTGGCGCTCGACAACAAACTATCCGGCGCGATTGTCGAACCGTCGGCATATTTCAAGAAATCGCCGCCGGTGCAGTACACCGATGAAGAGGCCCGCCGCCTGGTGGAAGAGTTCATCGCCAAGTACGGCTGGAAACAGGCCGGTAAGTCGGAGCGTCCGGTGAAAGTCGCGGCCAAGCGACCCGAGACGGCTCGTCCGGTGCGACCGGCCGCCGCCAGGACCCCGAAACGCGTGGTCGTAAAGAAAAAATAGCTTTATGGCATCTCGCGCGTAGCGTAGTTTAACCGGCAGGTAACCACTGCCGGTTTTTATTTGAGGAAAGTAACTGCTGATGACTCGACGGTCGCACGGAGCATTCATTACGTTTGAGGGGATCGACGGGTGCGGCAAGTCGACTCAGGTTGCCCGTACCGCCGCTCTTCTGAGCGAGGTGGGTTTTGCGGTAGTTACCCTGCGCGAGCCCGGATCGACCCGGGTAGCCGAGCAGATCCGCCGAATCCTTCTGCATACGCGCGAAACACTATCAGACGCCACTGAATTGCTGTTATACGAGGCCGCCCGCGCCGACATCACTGCCCATGAAATTCGGCCGCACCTGTCGGCCGGGAAAATCGTGCTGTGCGACCGCTTCTATGACAGCACCACGGCGTATCAGGGATATGGCCGCAAACTTGACCTTCGTCTCGTCAAACAATTGCACCGTCTTGCGATCGGAGAAACCCGACCCGATCTGACGCTGGTCATGGATGTTGACCTCAAGGTGGCGTTTGCTCGTCGCGGTCGGCGGCTCGACCGTCTGGAATCTCAGTCGCGCGCCTTTTTTAATCGGGTCCGGAAAGGATACCAAGAAATCGCCCGAACGGAACCGAGGCGCGTGAAACTGGTCGACGCTTCCGGAACGATCGATGAAACTTTCGACTTGGTCTGCCCCCTGGTCTTTTCCGCTCTGAAACGCTTATGACCGTGACGCCATCGCCCAATCCGGAAGAACAATCTCACGAGCGCCCCGTGCTGGCAGGATTGCATTCACGACGGGTGGTCGTGCAATCGGTAGCGCTGATGGTGCTGTTGGTTTTGTTGTGCGGAAGCATGGGTATCTATGTACTGGCCGATCGCAATTTGCGATCCGCCTATTCGCTGGCGGCCACCGCCGCCGAAATTGAACGGGTCTACCCCGGACAGGTCAATTGGAACGACATGTTCCAGCGCGGCGTCGACGGGATGACCTCGATTCTTGACCGTTATTCCACCTATCTGAGCGCCGACCAATTCGGTCGTCTGGATGAGGAGTTCGAAGGTGAGTATGTCGGGATCGGTGTCAGTGTCATCCGCGATCCGGCCGGGCTATTGGTGATGTCGGTGCGCGAAAACGGCCCGGCCTCACAAGCCGGT
>JBGOTX010000007.1:0-14318 GCA_041476705.1 Candidatus Zixiibacteriota bacterium | reverse complement strand
TTCCACGACAATCGGGACAATCCCCCACAGATTTTTCTGCCCGGCCGCCGACTTGGCGTCGCAAATCTCGCCCATATTCGAGGACGGCGTGATCGGGTAAATGGCGATGACTTCATTGGTGGCATGCGACACGTAGGCCGCGGCGGTGTTGCCATCGATCGTTACCATTCGCCGAATCCGTTTGGTCTGGTTGCCCGTATCTCTCATCGTTTTCGTTTCCGTCGACATGTATGCTCTCCTGAGCCGGACAGGTCCGGCCCACATTAAATGCGTCTATTTGCCTTTAGACAGTGTTATCGACAACTGTCTCTGATACTTTCCTTTTTTGTCCTTATATGACGTCGTACAGACTTCGGTTGCCTCAAGAAAGAGCAGTTGAGCAATCCCTTGATGGGCATAGACTCGAACGGGCATCGGGGCGGTATTGGCCAGCGAGATGGTGGCGTACCCCTCCCATTCCGGCTCGAAGGGGGTAACATTGACTATAACTCCGGAGCGGGCATAGGTCGATTTGCCGAAACAGATAGTGATGATATTACGAGGGATACGAAAATACTCCTGAGAACGGGCCAGGACAAAGGAATTGGCCGGAATCACCAGAGATTCAGTCTTGACATCTTGAAAGATCGAATGATTGTCTTCTTTGGGGTCAATTTCGCGGCCCGATTGGACCTGGAGGACCTTGAACTCGTCCGACAAGCTGATGTCGTACCCATATGACGACACGCCAAAGCTGATTCCCTGCCGAACCTGCTCGGCATGGAACGGCGCTATCATCGCGTGGCGTTCCGCCATCTCTATAATCCAACGGTCCGATTTGACACCCATAGACGTCAGTCCTTTGTCGCAGTCACATCAGTCGAAAAAGATAACCGATCGTCCGCCAAATGTAAATCGGAACCTCTGGAGGTGCCGAAGTCAGACTACCGCGCCACGACCTTTCGGTTTTGCCAATCAACCAGGTCGGCTAGAGAGTACTGTTCGAATACACCGACCAATTTTCGCTGACCGATCAGAAGAACCTCCCGCAGAGCGCAAAATTCAGCCGGTCGGCGAGTACAGGCCTCCTTGTCCTTCAGGCATTTCATCAGGAAATACGGCCCCTGAATGGTCTCAAGGACATCCTTGACAGTTATACTGTGCGGGTCACGCGAGAGGGTAAACCCGCCCCGAACGCCTCGATGTGATCGGACAATTCCGGCCTTTGATAGGGATTGAAATATTTTGGCCAGGAATTTCTCGGGAATGTCCTGCGCCTCGGAGATTTCCGACAGCGGCGTCACCACCGACCGATCCTTTTCTGCGAGATATAGCACGCCGAACATGCCATATTCTTCCGCTTTCGTGAACTGCATATCACCCTTCTTTCTTCTCGTGCCCGGAACGGGGACACACCAGCCACAATATTGGCCTCTTTACACACCAAATATTATCAAGATTGACTTTGTTGTCAATGGAAAATTGTTATTTTTTTCACAAGACCCCAACCCCCCTGTGGCACATAAGCTTCCGAAAATGTGACACTTAGTGAAAAACCGCTTCCCAAGTATGTGGGTAGTTTGCTATAATTGTGGTCTGTGACGGAGTAATTATGGAACAGGTACCGAAAGGTCTTTTGATTGTTTATACCGGTGGTGGCAAAGGGAAAACGACGGCCGCGTTGGGGATGTGTGTCCGGGCGGTTGGATATGACTGGAAGGTCTGTCTGATACAATTTGTAAAAGGGAGTTGGAAATACGGCGAATTGAAGGGCCTCAAGCGGCTTGAACCGAATGTGGAACTGCACGTGATCGGCGAAGGGTTTGTGGGGATCGTCGACGATCACAAGGAGTTCGAGACGCATCGCCAGGCCGCCCGGAACGGGATCGCCCTTGCGCTGGAAAAGATCACCTCTGGTCAGTATCCTCTTATCATTCTCGATGAATTAAACGTGGCCGCCGATTTGGGGCTGGTCAATCGAGAAGAAATTGAATCGTTATTGTCGGCTCGGTCGGGAAGTCAAAGTTTGGTCATTACCGGCCGCAGTGCCGCCGATTGGCTCATTGAGCGAGCCGATTTGGTTACCGAAATGAAAGAAATCAAGCACCCGTATCAGAAAGGTATTCTGGCCCAAAAGGGAATCGACTGGTAGCGCTGATCGGGTAGTAGCGGTTCCACATGGCAGGCCGGAAAGAAAGATATACATGGCAGATGAAAAGAGGTACGAAGTAGTCATTGTCGGCGGCGGTCCGGGCGGATTGTGCGCGGGCATGTACGCCGCGCGAGCCCAGCGCAAGGTCATTTGTCTGGAGAAGTTTACTCCCGGCGGCCAGATCGCGGTCACGGGCGAAGTGGAAGACTACCCCGGATTTGAACATATCACGGGGGCCGAGCTGGGGGCTCGCTTTGAATCGCATGCTCGTAAATTCGGTCTGGAGATTGCGCTTGAAGAGGTAGCTGAAGTGTACTGCGAGGGCGAAGACCGGGTCGCGCGGTGCGAATCCGGCAATAACTACCGCGCCAAAGCCATGATCATCTCCACCGGCGGCTCTCCAGTCAAACTCGGTGTCCCGGGTGAACTCGAGTTTGCGGGGCGAGGCGTGTCATACTGTGCCATTTGCGATGGAGCGTTCTTTAAGGAGAAGGTTATTGCCGTGGTCGGAGGCGGCGATGCGGCGGTGGAGGAGGCCGGTTTTCTTACCAAGTACGGCACCAAAGTGTATGTTATTCATCGTCGCGACTCACTGAGAGCACAGAAGATCATTCAGCAACGGGCGTTCGATAATCCCAAGATGGAGTTCATCTGGGATACGGTGGTCCAATCGGTGAACGGCAACGACCGTCAGGTAACCGACCTGTCGCTCAAAAACCTCAAGACCGGGCAGACTTCCAAACTCGAAATCGGCGCGATTTTCGTCTATGTCGGTTTTACGCCGAATGCCGGGATCATCCGGGAGGCGGTGGCAAAAGACGCCGGAGGGTACATCATCACCAACGATCGGATGGAAACGAGCATCCCCGGAGTATTCGCCTGTGGTGACGTCCGTTCCCAGTTGGTGCGACAAGTAACCAATGCGGTGGGGGACGGCACGACCGCGGCCGTGGCGGCGGAGAAGTATATCGAGGCGCTCGAAGATAAGCACGCCCGGCGAGGGTGAACAGTGCGGCGCCGGCACGTCCGGAGACCCGCCATACCAGCGGAGACCAGAGCGACCGGCGCTGGAAAATAGGCGCCGAGGGTTGCTATTAATCCGCATCGTGTGAATATTTGTCTTATACGCGGGTAAAGTTGGAGTTGACTCGGTATAAGTAGATGTGCGCTGAAACTTTGCGCCAAAGATTTCGTTTACTGGAAGCATGGAGGAGGGTCGAGTGGAAATGCCGGTTGGATCGATATCAGCCGAGGTCCCCCAAAAGGACCAATCCTTGGGATTTCGCGGCCTGTATGAAGTGTTCCTACAGCCGACTTCATTTTTCGCCCGCCTGAAGCAGGATCCCAAGATTCTGGTGCCCTACCTGGTGGGGTTACTTTTCATGGTCGTGTTTGTCATTTTTACCGCGGACATCATCGCGCGCATGCAGATTGAAGAGCTCCAGCGGCAAGCGGCCGACAATCCCAACATTCCCCAGAGCGTAAATCCACAGATAATCAAAACGACAATCATGGTTCTGGGGCCGATATTTTGGTTGTTGAGTCCGCTGATTATTGCCGGACTGGCCTATTTCTGGGGGAATTTCGTGATGGCCGGCCGTGCCACATACCGGCAACTGCTTTCGGTGACGTTGTACGGAGAGATCATTTATCTGGTCGGTGGCCTGATTTTATTGCCGCTTATGCTGGCCAAGGATTCGGTACTGGTGACGCTTTCCCCGGCCGCTCTGGTGACTCCGGACCCGCAGAGTTTTGTCTGGGTGGCGCTGTCCAAGTTTAGCGTGTTCCTGATTTGGGAAGTCGTAGCGGTCGGGATAGGGCTCGCGACGATTTATGGTTTTTCGCGCAACAAAGGGTACCTGTTGTCGGTCCTATCGGTAGGTCTTATATCGGCGTTGCACGTGTGTCTTACGGCTATTAAGACGTTGTTTTAGATAAGGAGAAAGAATGCGTTTGTTCAGACTGCTCACCAGCGCCATTGGCGTTGCGGTCATCGCGGGCGTTTCGGCGTTCGCAGGCGAATTGACTCTTGATGATTGTATCAGTCTTGCGCTCAAGAACCGGGAGTCGATAGTGCGGGCGCGAAGCGCGGAGGAACTGGCGCGGGCCGGCAGACAGGCGGCGCTGGGAGCGTTTCTGCCGCGGATTGCCGCCTCGTATAATTGGAGTAAATCAAAGACGACGGACATCAAAGCGAGTATCGTCGGCGGACCGGAAGTTTCATACAAAGATCAGGACAACACCAACAAGTCGCTCAACCTCTCCGCCAATATGAATCTGCTGGATTTTACGACTTTCTATACGTATGCGGCGGCGAAGGCCAATCTTGCCGCCTCTCGCCTTGATGTCATCGCTTCTGAGCAGGACCTGATTTATAGCGTAAAAACCGCCTATTACGCCTATCTGGCGGCCGATGAGAACGTCGCGGCGCTCGAAGAAGCGGCGAAACGGTCTGAAGAACAATTGAAGCTGATCCAGTCAAAATTTGACCTGGGGTCGGCCTCCAAATCCGACGTGCTCAAGCAGAAAGTCCAGTACGGCAACGATAGACTTGAACTGCTGAAAGCCCGCAACGGGGTGACTACGACCTCGGCTAATCTCGCATATACGATCGGTGTGGATCCGCGCGAGAACTGGGTGTTCTCCAACAAATACTCGTCGCACTCATTCGATGGTACCCTGGATAGCGCGGTGGCTTTCGGGCTGACCCATCGCCCGTCTCTGCTGTCTCTTGAAAAATCTCTCAGTGGCGCCCGAAGTTCGCTCGGTTCGGCCCGGGCTGGATACTTGCCGGCATTGACCGGATCAGCGTCATATACAAGTTCCGATGGTACTCGAGGCGACACCGTAACATATAATTCGTCTTCGAAATCACGTACATATGGGTTCCGAGTGGGCTGGAATATCTTTGACGGCTTCCTGCGCGAACGCGAGGTTATTTCCGCCAAGGTGAACCGGAACAATCTTCAGGCGTCGCTGGCCGACGCCCGCAATCTGGCGATCAGCGAGGTCAAGACGGCGTATCTGGACATCGAACAGATTAGGGACCAGAAGAGTGTTGCGGAAGAAAACGTGGCGGCCGCCACGGAGGATTTGAAAATCACTCAGGAAAAATACAATTTAGGCGCGGCGACCATCCTGGATCTGTTGGATGCCCAGGTGTCGCTTAAGCGCGCGGAAGTGTCCCGCATCGGCGCCGATTTTGATTTGAACCTGGCCATATCCAAACTCGAACAATCTATGGGTAAGTTTTAGGAACGGGAGTAGAGGCGTACACGCCATGAATAAAAAAGCTATTATCATTATATCGCTGGTCGTAGTGGTGGTGGGCGTGCTGGTTGTGTTCCAGCTCAAATCCAAGAACGGCCGCGCCACACAGGTTCATGCCGAGGTCGCCAAGAACGGGGACATTGTCGAGAAGGTCTCAGCTTCCGGCCGAATTCAGCCACAAACCAAGGTGAATATCACCGCGCAGATCAACGGCAAGGTCATTGCCCTGCCGGTGAAAGAGGGAGATACGGTCGCGCAGGGGCAGTTGCTGATTGTGCTCGACACGGTTCAGCTAAAATCCGAGGCCGAGCAGGGTCGGTTTGCTCTCAATGAGGTCGCGGCGCGGCTTGACGGCTCCAAGTCGACCCTCGACCAGATGTCCGAAGAGTACGAACGCCAGCAGAGAATGTTTTCGCAGAACCTGACTTCTGAGACGCAGTTCAAGGCCGGCAAATACGCCTTTCTGAATGCGAAGGCGAATTACGAAGCCATGAGCGCACAGGCCAAACAGCTTCAGGCGGCGTACGAAAAACAACTGGACAATCTGAGCAAGACCAAAATTCTGGCTCCCATGTCCGGGGTGCTGACGCTGGTTGACTGCGAGGTCGGTGAAGTCGCCCCCGCCCAGACGGCCTTCACGCAGGGGAAGACGCTCATGACTATTTCGAATCTCACCGTGTTTGAAGTCGAGGTCGAAGTCGACGAGACCGAGATCGGCAAGATCGGCCTGAACCAGCCGACCAAAATCCAAGTAGACGCCTTTCCTGATACAACCTTTAAAGGGAGGGTCGTCGAAATCGGCAATACGGCTATCTTAAAGGGGCTGGGGACGCAGGATCAATCCACCAATTTCAAGGTCAAGGTGATTTTTGCGGATCTGGACGCCCGTATTCGTCCCGGTATGTCGGCGACGGTTGATGTCACGACCAACGAAAAGAAAGGCGCGTTGTCAGTGCCGTTCAGTTCGGTGGTTGTACGTCAATTGGATATGGATTCACTCTTGGCGGCCCGTCAAAACGCCTCCAAGGAGTCTGCCGGCGGCGTTCAGGCGGCCGGTAACGACACGGCCAAACCGAAAAACGCTGATGACAAGAAGCGCGAAGATATCAGGGGCATTTTCGTCATCTCAGGCGGGAAAGTGCGATTTGAAAAGATTCAGACGGGTATCGCCGACGCTAAGAATATGGAGATTCTTTCCGGGCTCAAGCCGGGTGATTCGGTGGTCACGGGACCATACCGGATACTCCGCACCATCAAGGACGGTGATGCCATCGAAATCCTGAAGGATGTAGTGGGTCAGCCGGACGGAGGCAAGACCTGATATGGCGCTGATTGAGACCAAGAATTTGTGGAAGACCTATCAGATGGGGTCGGAACAAGTCAACGCCCTGCAGGGGGTCGACTTGGAGATCGAGCGGGGCGAGTTTGTGGCCATTGTGGGACCATCCGGCTCGGGCAAGTCGACGCTCATGAATCTGATCGGCTGTCTGGATACGCCGACCGGCGGTGAATATTATTTGAATTCCAAGCGGGTGAGCCAGATGAACGACGACGAACTGGCCGCCATCAGAAATCGAGAAATCGGCTTCGTCTTTCAGACCTTCAACCTCCTGCCACGGGCTACTTCGCTCCACAATGTCGAATTGCCTCTTATCTACAACGGCACCCCCGCCTCGGAACGGCAGGCCAAAGCCAAGATCGCGTTGGCGAAGGTCGACCTGACGGACCGAATGATGCACAAGCCGAACGAATTGTCCGGTGGCCAGCGCCAGCGGGTCGCCATGGCGCGGGCTTTGGTCAACAATCCTTCGCTCCTTCTGGCCGATGAGCCGACCGGCAATCTGGATAGCAAGACCTCCGAGGAAATCCTCAAGATGATTGAGAATCTGCATCGCGAGGGGAACACGATCATCATCGTGACTCACGACCGCAATATCGCCAGTCGAGCACACCGGATCGTGTCGATCTTCGATGGCCGCATAGCGTCCGATGAACGGACGGAGCGCGCCGCTGTAAGGGTATAGGGATCTATGATTTTCGGCGGCCTATTGCGACTGGCGTTCGACGCGCTCCGGGCGAATAAGCTCCGCTCCGGACTAACTCTGCTTGGCGTGATGATCGGGGTGACGTCGGTCATGACCATCGTCTCAGCGTTGCAGGGAATGATGGCGGCGATAGAGGCCGACCTGTCTACGCTTGGACCTTCCAGCTTCGTTGTGGCCAGAATGGCCGTGGTGACATCCGATGAAATGTTCCGCGAGAAGGTCAAGCGCCGGCCTTTGAAAGACGATCTCCTGCCGCTCATTCAGCGCGGGTGTCCCCTGTGCGAGCAGATCGCCACGCGGGCGCTCACGCAGGCGCGCGTCTCATATCGGGACCAGGCCCTCCGCAACGTGATCGTCCTGGGAAGTACGTCTAATCTCGTGCGTATTATCGATCTCGAGGTTGCGCAGGGGAGATTCCATACTCCCGAAGATGACTTCTATAAACGCAATGTGGCATACATCGGCGAAACCTTGCGCGAAAAATTCTTTGAAGGACTTGATCCGATCGGCCGCGAAATCAAAATAGGAAGCGACAAATTCACCGTGATCGGCGTGGCCAAGAAGAAAGGATCAACTTTCGGCAACAACCAAGACAACATCGTGATAATTCCGTATTCGGTTTTTGATCGCCAATTCGCCACCAATCGGTGGGGGACGAGTTTCATGGTCCGGGCCGCCTCGGTTGAGCAACTGCGCGATGCCCAGGACCAGGTGCGGTCGGTCCTCCGTGCCCAGCGCCATGTCCCGTACAACAAGGAAGACGATTTCGACATTATCACGGCTGATCAGATTCTCGATATGCTCAACCGCCTGACGGCCGTGTTTCGGCTGGCATTGATCGGCATTTCATCGATCGCCCTTGTGGTTGGTGGTATCGTGGTGATGAATATCATGATGGTCTCGGTAACCGAGCGCACCCGGGAGATCGGCATCCGCAAGGCCGTAGGTGCTCGTCGGAACCACATACTCTTTCAGTTCTTGTTCGAATCGCTCATGCTGACGCTGAGCGGCGGTATCCTGGGAATTATAGTCGGATTCTTTGCCGCCAAGGGTCTGGTCGGGCTGATGGAGATGAGCATGAAGCCCTCCATACCCGCGATCATCGCCGGTCTGCTTGTGTCTTCCGGCACGGGGGTAATTTTCGGCATCTATCCGGCAATGAAAGCGGCGCGGCTTGATCCAATCAAGGCGCTGTCGTATGAGTAGGAGTCTTCGATCATGATGATGACGCCGATCGAAATCAAAGACGCCATCCTGATGGCGTTCTCGGCCATTCGCGCCAACAAACTGCGCGCGGGGCTGACCGTGCTTGGCGTAACGGTCGGGGTCAGCTCGGTGATTGCGCTGGCTTCGATTATCGGCGGACTCAACGGGCAGATGGAGCGGGAGATTGACCAACTCGGCTCGAACCTAATCATGGTTACAAATAACGACGTTATGGTTGACCATGATGATTTGACCGAAAGTCAGCGTAATCGACCGCCCATCACGGTCGGTGAAGCCGACGCGATTGCGAACCGGTGTCCCAGTGTTGACGCCGTTTCTCCCCAAAATTATTACTTCCAGCCCGGGGGAAACGAAATCAAGTACAGCAATCGCAAGGCGAATCAGCCGTCGCTGATGGGAACGTGGCCGGACTTCATTCGGGTCAACAACCGCGTGGTTACTCAAGGTCGGTTTCTGAGCGAGACTGATCAGCAATTTCGGTCGCTGGTGTGCGTTATGGACGCCAAGATCGCCGAGGTTCTTTTTGAAGGGGATTTCCCGATTGACAAGGAAGTGCGTCTCAACGGCAATCTATTTCGCGTGGTGGGCGTTCTGGAAGACATCAAGTCTACCTTCGATGACGGCGGCCAGCGCGGAACGGTCATGATTCCATTGTCGACGTTCCAGAAGCTCTATCCGTGGGAAAAAGAACTGTTTCTGCAGGCCAAGGCGCGGACGCAGGCGGATATACCCCGGGCGCAGGAAGAGATCATCAATGCCTTGCGGGTGTATCGGAAAGTGCCGTTCGGCAAGGACAATGACTTCGCGCTTTCCACCCAGGAGCAGTTCAAGAGCTTTGTCAACAATATCACCAAGTACATTTACCTGGCGATGATTGTGATCACGTCGGTCGGTCTGATGGTCGGCGGTATCGGCGTGGCGAATATTATGCTGGTATCAGTGACCGAGCGGACCCGTGAAATCGGGATTCGGAAGGCGATCGGCGCCCGGAAGGCCAATATCATTTTACAGTTTCTCACGGAAGCGATGACCCTGTCGGGCACGGGAGGGGTCATCGGCATCGTATTCGGCATTATCGTCGGAATTGGAGCGAATGCGGCGTTCAAATTCCCGCTTACGGTATCCATGGTTTGGATCACCATCGGATTTGTCGTGTCAGTGTCGGTCGGACTAGTGTCCGGAATCTATCCGGCGATCAAGGCGGCCCGGCTGGACCCCATTGAAGCGCTCCGATACGAGTAGCCCGGACCTGATTTATTTTAGATTGCCCCGAACCGGCGGCGGCTCATACATTGGAACCAGTAAATCGGAGATTGGTTGAAAAGAGTATGAGACGCGCGATTCGACTATTGGTGTTGATCTGCGCCGTGAGCGTGGCTGTAAGCGCTTTCGGCCAGGGTCCCGGTTTCGGCGGAAAACCCGAAGTGTTTGAGCCGATTCTTATCGTTGACTGGGCGGCCTTTAAGTCCGATAAACCCGACAAGACCCATCTGGAACTTTATTATCAGATATACAACTTCGGATTACAATTCCTGCCCGATGGCCGGGAGTTCGTCGCCTCCTATGAGATCACGGCGGTTGTCTTTGACGATGGCGGCGATCAGACTTCAAGTTACGATCGAAGTCGACAGGTGAGAGCGGCGTCTCCGGCCCAGACCAAATCACGGCAAGATTATCGCACTTCCCAGATCAATCTGGATTTGCCGCCGGGCAAGTACTCGGTCAAATTCGCCCTCACCGATCAGGGGAGCAAGGCGGTAGTCAATCGCGTCGTCAAAGTCGCCCTGCCGGATTTCACCGACGATCGGCCGGCCCTTTCGGGAGTGGAATTTGCCCAGTCCACGGGGCAGAGGTCCGATTCAGACGGTGTTTTCGATAAAGGCAAATTGGTGGTGGTGCCGTCGGTCTCCCGGGCTTTTGGCGGCGAAGACGACCATCGACTGCTGTTCTATGTGGAATTATATCGAGGTTCGGATTCCCTTGCGGGCACGGTTATGGAGACGATAGTGCGGCAACGGGCCCGCGGCATGGTGTACCGCGATACGCTCCATGTCACGATGGACATTCCGGTGAGCTGTCAGTTGAGGGAGATTTCGCTTGCCGACATGCCTCCGGGTGATTACGAATTGGCGGTCACCCTCTATGGGCGCCGAATGAAGAAACTTATGGATCGAATAGAGCCGTTCTCGATCCTCTGGACTCAGGAGGCATTGCTTAAGCTCGACTGGAAAACGGCCATCGGCCAGTTATCCTATATCGCCAGTTCCACCGATTTGAGCCGGATCAAGAAGGCAACTTCGTACGAGGACCGAAAAGTGGCTTTCGATGCCTTCTGGACTCAGCGCGATCCAACCGTTGGTACTGCGGAAAATGAAGCCAAACGCGAGTTCTACCGCCGGATCAATGTCGCCAACCGGCAGTTTTCGGGCCTGCGGCGCGAAGGATGGAAGTGCGACCGCGGCCGCATTTACATCATCAACGGCGAGCCGGATCAGATCGACGACGAACCGTATTCGCCCAATGCCGTGCCCTATCAGGTTTGGCACTACTATCGCGACGGCAAATATCGTCGATTCGTCTTCGTCGACAAGAATGAAGACGGGGATTACCGCTTGCAGTATCCGTATGACGGATTGAATCAACGCCCGGACTTCTGAACACGTCTATATATTCATGGGAAGACATGCGATGAGACATCTTTTTCTTGTGGTTATAGGTATGTGTCTGTGGGGATCCGTGTCGGCTGAGGGCTTGCATGTGCAAGGACGCGTGGTCTACATGAATAATCCGGACCTGGATTCCGTTTGTCTGGTGTCATTTCCTTTCACCGTCAATCGTGACGATTTCGAGTTCCTCCCTGATACTGCCGGGAACGGACGGTATACGCGGGTATTCGCCGAACTGACCGTTCGCGATACTTCAGCCCGAATCGTGAAGACGCTGAACACGTACTTTGGAGTGCACGCGAATTCGGCTGGGGAATCAGTCGCCAAAGGGATCAAGATTTTCCACCGGATTGTCGCCGTTCTAAAGCCGGGGATATATTCGGCGAAACTGTCGGTAATCGATGTGGTCAGCAAGCGGGAGGGGATTCTGACATTTGACACCGTGTCCGTGCCCGCGCCTGCTCGTGGTCTCAAGATAGGCGGAGCCATTCTGGCCTATCGCATTGCTTACGTGGGCGATTCGGTCGACCAGCAGTCGTCCCGTCTGGTCGACAACGGGTATTTGGTTGTCCCAAACCCGCTCGGCGTGTTCAGTATGACGGACTCGACCCTGTTCGTGTACGCCGAAATCTATGGTCTGATGCACGAGGAGAGTCGGCCGACAGAGCACCGTCTGGCCTATGCCATTCTTGATCCGACGGGACAGGCAACCCGGAACTTTGGAAGTCAATTGAGACCCACGACCGGCTCCTCTCTGGTGATCGCGCAGGATTTTCCATTCGGCGATCTTGGGCGCGGCGGATTCATTTTTCGCATTATCGTGGAAGATTTGGCCAACGGCGCCGCTGATACGACCACCTTACCCTTGTGGCATATCGAGTCCGAAGCTGATCTGAATCCGCCGATGACAGCGTATGATTCTCTCACCCTGCCGGAGCGGTTAGCGGTCGTTCGCTATCTCTTGACACCGGTAGAATTATCCACCCTGAATGCGCTTACGGTCGAGGGGAAAACCAATTTCCTGGCACAGTACTGGAAAGAACACGACACCCAGCGGGGTGCGGTCAATTTCATGTCTCAGACGCAGTTGGTGGAACGCTTCAAATTCGTAAATCGGATGTTCTCCACGACGTCCGAGGGGCATGATGGTTGGAAAACCGACCGGGGTCGAATCTATCTGACGTACGGACCGTGGGAAGAGCGCACGGTTGAATCGCACCCGCTCGAGGGTCAGCCCTACGACATCTGGCACTATCGGTCAATCAAAAGCGGGTACTTCTTCGTGTTTGTTGATCTGAACGGTTTGAATGAGTACCGCATGGTGCACTCCAACGCTCCGGGGGAGCGATTCGATCAGAGCTGGGATGAGTACTTCAAGACCCAGCTTTTTCAGGCTCGTTAGTCGTTCTTCGCAGGTTGATAATCGGGGCGGGAAACCAACTGGCGGCGGCGCGGGGTCGGCGTCAAGTAAGAAGAGTCGACTGAGATTCAGTTGTTGACGGCGTCTGGTTCAAGGCCATCCGAACAATTCTGGACAGATTGTCAACCGTGTATGGCTTGCGGACGTACGGTCCAACTCCCAGTTTGTGCATCTCCTGGACCCGTTCGGTGGCCGAGAATCCACTCACGACGATGATTTTTTGGTGTGGATACAGGCCAAAAATTTCCCGGGCGGTATCGAGTCCGTCGAAATCCGCCTCCATGATCATGTCCAGCAGGATCAAGTCGACCGATTGAGTGGCAAGATACTTCACTGCCTGACGGCCGCTGTCAACAGTTGCCACCTGATACCCTAACCCCGAGAGGATCTCCGAAGCCAGGTCTCGCTGTTCGGGAGCGTCATCCACAATCAGAATTCGCTCGGTCCCGCCGGACACCGGGTGCGACTGGTGCGTTACATTGGAGAGGTCGGTACAGACCGGGAAATACAACACGAACTCGGTCCCATCCCCAGGTTGGGAGAAGACATCGTAGTAACCGCCGTGATCCTTGACCACGCCATAAACAATTGACAAGCCCAATCCGGTGCCGCTCTGTCCCATCTTTTTCTTCGAGTAGTATGGTTCGAAGATTTTTGTCAGATCCTCAGGCGCAATGCCGACGCCGGAGTCCTTCACTCTGAGCAAGATATAATTCCCCGGCTCGATCATGGCAAATCCGCTCAGGAGCTCCCGAATGTTCCTAAGCTCGGTTTGAATCGACAATGTTCCCCCGTCAGTCATGGCTTCACTGGCGTTGGAAACGAGGTTCATAATGACTTTGGCCAGATGAGGATCGGAGCCCCGGATAGTGGTCGGAGCATCGGTCAGGTCGATCTCTATAGAGACATTGGGGTGCCGTTCTCTGACGCTCATGCAAGCGGGCGATTCGACAAACGAATTGATCACATCGTTCAGACTGAGCGGAGACATTTCATACCGGCCCCGTCGGGCCAGGGTGAGAAGGTCCTGAATAATCTCGGCGGCATCCTGAGCCGATTTCATGATCTTGCCGGCTCTGGCGGCGAGCTTGGGGTCGGACTCGAGCTGGCGCACCAGTAATTCGGAGTATCCCACGACGGGGCCGAGCATGTTGTTGAGATCATGGGCCACACCGCCGGCGAGAATCCCGAGCGATTCCATCCGCTGGGCTCGCTGGAGTTTGTCTTTCAATTGCCGTTGCTCACGATCGGCCCGTTTGACCTCGGTAATGTCATTAATGATAGCGACGCCGGCGATGACTTTTTCTTCGCGGTCTCGGATTGGAGCAGCATTGATCGACAACCAGCGATCTCCAATCGCTTCATTACGAGCGATGATTTCGATGTTTCGCGAGATAACACCTTCCCGCAAAGCCCGAGACAAAGGAAGTTGTTCCATCGGAACTGGAGTGACGCCGTCGCTCAGGAATAAGGGGACGCCGCGCGAAAGGTCCGACACCAGCTTTTTCCCCCGTAGAAAGTCGGTGGTTTCCTGGTCACCCAAGGCGCTCAGGTTGGCA
>JBGOTX010000006.1:0-14486 GCA_041476705.1 Candidatus Zixiibacteriota bacterium | reverse complement strand
CCACCGAAATATACAATCTGGCGGCGCAGTCGTTTGTCCCGACCAGCTGGGTTCAGCCGACTCTGACCGCCGAATACGATGCTATCGGCGTGACGAAAATGCTCGAAGCGATCCGGTTGGTCGATAAAAAGATCAAGTTCTACCAGGCGTCGTCATCGGAGATGTTCGGTAAGGTGCGCGAGGTTCCGCAGACCGAGAACACGCCGTTCTACCCGCGTTCGCCCTACGGCGTGGCCAAAGCGTACGGTCATTGGATCACCGTGAATTACCGGGAGTCGTACGGGATTCCGGCCAGTTCGGGGATTTTGTTCAACCACGAATCGCCCCGGCGCGGGCTTGAATTCGTGACGCGGAAAATCACCGACGGCGCGGTGCGGATCAAACTGGGCTTGACCGACAAGCTGGCGCTTGGAAATCTCGACGCCAAACGCGACTGGGGGTTCGCCGGCGATTACGTCCGCGCCATGTGGCTGATGCTCCAGCAGTCGACGCCCGAAGATTTTGTCATCGCCACCGGCGAGATGCACTCGGTGGCCGATTTCTGCGAACTAACGTTTAAGCACTTGGATATGGATTATCGCGACTACGTGGTGAAAGACCCCAGGTACGTTCGCCCGGCCGAGGTCGATTTGTTGCTGGGTGATGCGTCGAAGGCGCGCACCGTGCTCGGCTGGCAGACCCAGGTCAGTTTCAAGCGCCTCGTCACGATGATGGTCGAGGCCGATATGGAGCGGCTGTCACCCTCAAAATAGCCATGAAAGCTCCGCTCGCGTACGTGACCGGGATCGCGGGATTTGCCGGGTCATTTCTGGCCGAAGAATTACTTGCCCGGGGGTGGCGGGTGGTTGGATCGGTCTACGAGAACGAATCGCTCGACAACATAGCCCAGATCGAAACCAAACTCCAATTGGAACGGCTGGATATTCTCGATGCCGACCGCGTACGACTCCAACTCGCCGCGATCAACCCGGATTACATTTTTCATCTGGCGGCCATCGCCTCGGTCGGACGATCGTTTGAAATGGAGCGGGCAACCTATCGCGTCAACTTTGAGGGTACGGTCAATGTTTTGCAGGGCGCGCGTTCGTGCGATAAGCTGAAAAAAATCGTAGTTGTTTCCTCGGCCGATGCGTACGGCGTGTTTCGTCCCGCCGCCAAACTGCTGACCGAGACTCAGCCGCTCAACCCGATCTCCCCCTATGGCATTTCTAAAGCGGCGGCCGAGCAGGCGGCGCTGTATTATTTCCGGCAGTACGGCGTGCCGGTCTGTATTGCCCGTTCTTTCAACCATTCGGGACCGAAACAGAGAGATGATTTCGTAATCCCCTCATTTGCGCGGCAGATTGCGCGGATAGAGGCGGGTATTCAGAAACCGTTTATCAAGGTCGGGGATTTATCATCGCGCCGGGATTTGTCCGATGTTCGCGATATCGCCCGCGGATACCGGCTGATGGCCGAAAAAGGGAAACCGGGGCAGGCGTATCAGCTATGCTCCGGTCGATCGGTGGCCATCAAGCAGGTCCTTCGAATGCTTTTGGACCTGTCTTCCAAGAAGATCACGGTCGCGACCGACCCAACCAGAATTCGCAAGTCCGATATTCCCGTACTTCGCGGAAGCAATCGCAAGGCCGGTAGAGAACTGGGCTTTTCACTCCGATATACATTAAAGGCCACCGTGTCGGACACTCTGAACTGGTGGCGACAGCATACAGGAAAGATTTCAGAGGCAGGAGCATAACGAGATCATGAAAACCAAGTCTGCAAAATTGGCGACCGTCGATGAGTTGATGCATAGGATACTGAACCGCCGGGCGGAAATCGGTATTATCGGCCTGGGGTATGTCGGCTTGCCCCTGGCCATGGCCATGGCCGAAGCCGGGTTTCCGACCACCGGGTACGACATCTCCAAAGATAAACTGAAGACGCTCAACTCGGGGAAATCGGATATCGACGACATTCCCCACAAGCAGGTCAAAGCCGCGATCGATTCCGGGAAATTCCGCGCCACCGATGACCCGAAATCCCTGAGCCAGATGGACGTGATTTCCATCTGCGTGCCGACCCCGCTCTCCAAGACCAAAGACCCCGATGTCAGCTACATTCTGGCCGCGGTCGAGTGGGTGAAGAAGTATTTCAAGAAGGGTACGCTGGTGGTTCTCGAATCGACCACCTATCCCGGCACCACGCAGGAACTGATTCTGCCGCTTTTGGAAGAGCGCGGGCTGAAAGTCGGGAAAGATTTCTTCCTGGCGTTCTCGCCCGAACGGGTTGATCCGGGGAATGCCAAGTTTCACACGGTGAATACGCCGCGCGTGGTTGGTGGAATCACTCCGGCCTGCACCAAAGTGGCCAAGATGTTTTACGAACAGACGATTTCGTCGGTCTGCCCGGTCTCATCTACCCAGGCCGCCGAGATGGTCAAGCTCCTCGAGAACACGTTTCGGTCCGTGAATATCGGTCTGGTCAATGAAGTTGCGCTGATGTGCGAACGGCTGGGGATCGACGTATGGGAAATTATCGACGCCGCCGCGACCAAGCCGTTCGGATTCATGCCGTTTTATCCTGGCCCGGGTCTGGGCGGACATTGCATTCCGATCGACCCGCATTACCTGTCATGGAAACTGAAATCTCTCAACTACTATGCCCGGTTCATCGAACTGGCAGGCGAGATCAACAGCAAAATGCCGGAGTACGTGGTCGAACGGATTATCAACCAGATGAACCGGAAGGCCTCGCGGGCGCTCAACAAGGCCAACATTGTCGTGCTCGGTGTGGCCTACAAGCGCGACATAAAGGACCTGCGTGAATCGCCGGCCCTCGACGTAATCAAACTGCTCGAAGACAAAGGGGCCAGGGTCGTGTACAACGATCCGTATGTCCCCACGTTCAAGTGGAAAGACGGCATCATGAAATCGACCAGACTCACCCCGACGATACTTAAGAAGGCCGATCTCGTGATTATCCTTACCGATCACACCGACTACAATTATCAGTGGATCGTGGATAATGCCAAAATGATCTTCGACACCCGCAACGCCACCAAGAAAGTGACCAAGAACAGGCAAAAAATCGAAGTCCTGTAAGTCGATTCAAGAGATCGATTTGTCGAGTCGTCAGCCGACCCCTTCGGGTCGGCTATTTATTTGCCCGCCAATCGGTTAAACCTTTCCTCGCGAATGCCGACAAAATGACTGATGGCCGAAAAAACAATCATTATCCTCACCGAGGTCCAAAAGGCGGCGCGGCTCTCGGAAATCAAGGTCCTTCTGAAGGACCTGCTCAAAGTGATCAAGGTAGTCTCCTTGTATCCGGCAGGAAATCCTCTGCCACAGAGTATGCGGATCGGCTTTGCCGAACGACTGGCGCGGCATGTCGAGGAATACGGCGACGCCCGGATCATGGCGGGCCGCGACACGCTCACCTGTGACGGCCAGACAGTCTATATCGACAAGACCAAAGAGGAGGCCCTGGCGTCGTTATTTTTCGATACCGGCATCACGAGCTTCACGTTCATAGAGGGCCTCGATATCGAGAACATTTACAAACTTCTCGATGTGATCAAGCTGTATATCAATTCGCCCGACAAATCGCAGGATCTGGCGAATCTATTTTGGGAATCCGGAATCAGCCAGTTCTCATTCACCACGCTCGAGGATATTGCGCTCGCTGAATATCAGGGAGAATTCAACATCGTCGAACTCGGCGGGAACGACGACACGGCGCGCACCTTGCCTGGTACCGATGGGGTCGAATCGTACGCGGCGATTTTCAATCAGTCATCCGATCCGAATCCCGGTCAATCGGCCAACCCGCTGACCGACGGCACCGACATTGACGAAACGGCATTTCGTGGGGCCGAGGCGGCCTCGGCCATGGGGGTAGCCGATGCGCCGGCATACAAAGCCCCGCGAACGAACACAACCCTCATTCTCAATGACGAGTTGAAATTGTCTGAGGAAGAAGAGCGGGAGATCGGAAAGATTACATCCCGGGACACCGAATTCGATTTGTGGGAATCATCGCTGGAGCTATGCAAGGAAATGCTCCACCAGGAAATCGAGCTTGCCGGCTTTGCCGAAACCGTCGGTATCTGCTCCAAAGTCGCCACGGAGTTCCTTCGCGCCGGCAAATTGTGGCACGCCGGTCAGCTCGTTCAATACCTGATGAACCTCGAGGGGCAGGTTCGGCCCGACCGGCCCCTCTGGGCCGACAAGCTGGCCGATGCGCGGCAAACTTTCGGCAGTCGGGAGCGAATGGCGGTCCTCGGCGAGTCACTCAATTTGCACCCGGAGATTGGCGCCGATGAACTCAGGCGGTATCTCAACATATTTGGATGGGAAGCGCTTAGCGCGGTGACCGACCTGCTGGGAGAACTGCAGGATACCGCCCACCGGGAAGCCGTATGCGATTATTTGACAACGGCGGGTCGAAAGCACCTGCAGATACTGGCGCGGGGCGTGTCCGATAAGCGGCCGCAGGCGGTGCGCGGCGCGATAATCGTACTGTCGCGTATCGGAGATGCTCAGGCGTTCAGCATCCTCAAGAAGGCCGCGACCAATAACGACCGATCAGTGCGACTGGAACTGGTGACCCAGCTGAAAAATTGTCCCGGTCTTGAGGCGCTGTCGATTCTCAAGATGGCGGTGACCGATACCGATGCCGAGATCAGGCAGACCGCCATCAACTCAATCACAGCTCAACGCGGCATCGCGGCATTCAACACCGTGGCGGAGATTATCGCGGATCAGTCATTCGTCACTCTGGACGACCGCGACCGGCAGACAATTCTGAACGCCTATTCGTGGCTGGGAGGCGAGGAAGCGGTGCCGCTTTTGGCGAAGCATATCCGCCATCTCAACCCCATGCACAACGGCATTTTGAATGCACTGCGGCAGGCGTCGTTCGAGGCCCTCTGCCATAATCGGAGCGAGTGTGCGGAGCGCCTGCTCCTGCAACTGGCCAATTCGTGGCGACCGGATGTACGGCGGCAGGCGCAAGCCGCCCTAACCCGTCGACGTCAGATCATTTTTGGAGGCGCTCGTGAGTAACGCCTCAGTACAAACGCCGGTCGCCCGCTCCCTGGCTGGGCAGACCGAAGAGAGATTGCTTAACGCCTTTTTCGTCCTGTATAAAACGGCGCGCATCATGGAGGCAAACAACGCGATGTTCCTGCATCAGTGCGAAACGTTGTACGAGCAATTGCTCGCGCTCAGCAAGGACGAACCATGGGTGGCGATTAAGATTGTGGCCGACCGGTATTTTGTAAACCAGCGGCTGGTCAGATATGATGACGCGTTATCGGGCGCGGCCACCGTCGTTGGCGAGTGGAAAAAGCTGGGGGTAGGCGGCGTGAGATTTGATGCCGGCGTGCCGCAGGAAGAGGTCAAGACATTCTTCCGTGCCCTGACCGAAGTCAGACCGAACGCCGACAATCTGGAATCACTGGCCGCCAAGTTCAAGAATCTTGGGCTGGTTCATGTAACGCTTTTGTCAGCCAAGGAAGTTGACGCCGATGTGCCGCTGGCCGACGAGGAGGTGCGCAAACAGTTCCGGGCCATGGCCCGCACCACTTTTTTCACGGCCGTGTTGGTCATGCAGGAGGTGGTGGTCAACACCACGCAACAGCGTGAGGTCAACATCTCCAAAACCAAGCGGGTTGTGCATTCGCTGATTGACCATATCACCCGCGACGAATCCTCGCTCTTGGAGTTGACTGCAATCAAGGATTTCGACGATTACACTTACGCGCATTCCACAAATGTCTGTGTGTACGCCCTGACCGTGGGCGCACGACTCGGGTTGGACCGGCCGCGACTTTCGCAACTCGGATTTTCGGCGCTCTTCCACGACATCGGCAAGGTAAGATTGCCGCGCGATCTGATCCGCAAGCCGGACGCTTTTGACGAAGACGACTGGATTCAAATGCAACGGCATCCGCTGTTGGGTGCAAAGACAATCTTGCGCAACATGAAGCTCGACATGCACACGGTGCGCGCGGCCCGCGGCGCGTTTGAGCATCACATCAACAACGATTATACCGGCTATCCCGCGCTCCGGTACCAACGGCGCGCACCGGAATTGTTTTCGAGAATCATTTCGATCGTCGATTCGTTCGATGCCCTCACGTCGGGCCGTGTATACCTGAAGAAGAGCATGCCGCCGGATGTGGTGATGCAGAAAATGCGCCATCAGATGGCGGTGAAATTCGATCCGTTTCTGCTCAAGCTGTTCAACGATATTATAGGTATCTATCCGGCCGGGTCGCTCGTCTTGTTGACAACCGATGAAATCGCGCTGGTGCTGACCAATAACGAGCACGACCGCGCGCGACCGTATGTCAAAATCGCAGGCGACCGAAACGGCTTATTTGAGACTCCGTTGTGGACCGACCTGTCGTTGCCCGAAAACGAACACCGCAAGATCGTTCGACTGATCGACCCCGCCCGGTACGGCCTGGACGCCAAAGACTTTGTGCTGGCGGACTAGATCTTCCCGAATAGCAGAAGTCTCTTACGTCCCCATTTCCCAAGAGGCCAAATATTTCTTCTGCTCCGGGGTCAGCTTATCGACCGAAGACCCCATCGATTTCAATTTCAGTGCCGCAATCGCTTCATCGATCTTGGCCGGCACGACATACACCTGCGGTTTCAGAGCTTTGTGATGTTTCACCATATACTCGGCGGCCAGCGCTTGATTGGCAAACGACATATCCATGACCATCGCGGGGTGCCCCTCGGCGGCCGAGAGATTGATCAAACGACCTTCGGCCAGCACATACACCCGCTTCTTGCCGATCATAAATTCTTCGACATTCGGGCGGACAATCCGGCGCTTGGAGGTCGCTTTGGCCAGGGCGGGCAAATCGATCTCGGCGTTGAAATGGCCGGAGTTGCAGACAATCGCGCCGTCTTTCATCCGGCGCATGTGCTCTATGCGGATGACGTTCAAATTGCCGGTCACAGTGATAAACAGATCGCCCTGTGGTGCGGCTTTGGCCATCGGCATGACCAGAAAACCGTCCATGACCGCCTCGATCGCTTTGACCGGATCGATTTCGGTTACTATCACGGTCGCTCCGAGTCCCTTGGCGCGAACCGCCACACCGCGGCCGCACCAGCCGTATCCGGCGATCACCACAGTTGACCCGGCGATCAGCATATTGGTGGCCCGGATGACGCCATCGAGGGTCGACTGGCCGGTGCCGTACCGGTTGTCGAAGAGATGTTTGGTTTTGCTGTCATTCACGGCGATCACCGGAAACTTCATCGCACCATCCTGGGCCATCGCACGAAGCCGGATGACGCCGGTGGTGGTTTCCTCGGTCCCACCGAAAACGCTCTTGATGAGGTCCCGGCGGTTCTTGTGAATTTCGCTCACCAGATCGGCGCCGTCGTCCATCGTGATACGCGGCTTCAGATCGAGCGCCTGATTGATGTGGCGGTAGTATGTTTTGTTGTTCTCGCCTTTGATCGCGAAAGTCGAGATGCCGTATTCGGCGACCAGCGCGGCGGCGTTGTCGTCCTGCGTGGAGAGTGGATTGGAGGCGCACAGGGCGAGGTTGGCACCGCCCGCTTTGAGGGTGAGCATCAGGTTGGAAGTCTCGGTCGTCACGTGCAGACAGGCCGCGATATTGACCCCCTTGAGCGGCTTCTCCTTTGCAAAACGCTCCCTGATCAGACGCAGAACCGGCATACTTCGCGCGGCCCACTCGATCTTTCGCTTTCCCTCGGCGGCCAGCCGAAGGTTCTTGACATCGTGTTTTACAGCCATCGAATTACGCTTCCTTTGCCAGTAGTTTTGCCTTGTCCGTCCGTTCCCAGGTGAATTCTTTTTCGGTGCGGCCGAAATGTCCGTAGGCGGCGGTCTTGCGGTAGATCGGTCTCAGCAGATTGAGTTCCCTGATTATCCCGCGGGGCGTCAGATCGAAATGCTTGTGGATCAACTCGACGATACGTTTTTCCGGAACTCTGGCGGTGTGGTCGGTGAAGACCATCAGCGAAACCGGTTTGGCCACGCCTATCGCGTAGGCGGTCTGAATCGTGCATTTGGAGGCAAGCCCCGACGCCACGACGTTCTTGGCGATATACCGCGCCATGTAGCAGGCGGAGCGGTCGACTTTGGTCGGGTCTTTCCCCGAAAACGCGCCGCCGCCGTGCGAGGCCATGCCGCCGTACGTATCGACAATGATTTTTCGCCCGGTCATGCCGGTATCCGACTGCGGCCCGCCGACCACAAACTTGCCGGTCGGGTTGACCAAGAACCGCGTTTTGTTGTCGACCATCCTCTTTGGGATGATCGGCCCGGCCACTTTGTCGATAATTTCATCGCGCGACTTGGTGGTGATCTTCTTTCCGGTCTTGTCAAGAATATCCTCGCTGTGCTGTGAGGAAATCACGACCGTGTCGACGTAGGTCGGTACGCCGTCTTCGTACCTCAACGTGACCTGGGTCTTTCCATCCGGCCCTAGATACGGGAGGATGTTTTTCTTGCGGACATCGGCCAGCCGCCGGGCCAGCTTATGCGCCAGCATGATCGGCATCGGCATCAACTCCTCGGTTTCCCGGCAGGCATATCCGGTCATCAATCCCTGATCTCCCGCTCCGCCGGTGTCGACCCCCTGCGCGATATCGGGCGACTGGCGGCCTATGGCGTTGAGAATGCCGCAGGTATGGTACGAGAATCCGAACTTAGAAGCGTTGTATCCGATTTCCTTGACGATTGAACGCACCAGATTCTGAATGTCGACATAGGCGTGAGTGGTGATCTCGCCGCCGACAATCACCAGGCCGACCGTAACGAACGTCTCACAGGCCACCCGGCCTTTGGGGTCATGACGTAGAATCTCGTCCAGAACCCCGTCGGAAATCTGATCGCAGACCTTGTCGGGGTGACCCTCGGTCACCGACTCCGATGTAAACAGAAAAGAATCTTTTGCCATAAATGAGTCCTTTATATCGACGGATTATTGTTCACGTTTCAAAAGGGATGCCCGTTCGTTGCCGATCGTTAATCCTGTGTGATCTCAGAGCATTCGCCGACGTTGAGTATCCGGCGTTGCCCGCGTACCACCGTCCGACTGCCGACCAGAGAATCTTCGAGGATGACGCTCTCGACCGTGGCGCTCTCGCCGATGATGGAATTTCTGATGACGGCGTTGGAAATCGAGGCGCCCTCGGACACCGACACATACGGCCCCAGGACTGAATTCGTGACCCGGGCCGTGGGAGCGATATGAACCGGTGGATTGATCACGCATCGATCACCGGCCGGCACCGTCTTCATGCCGTCCAACAGATGCCGATTGGTCTCGAGCAAAGTTTCCTTCTTGCCGCAGTCGTACCAGTTCTGCACTTCGTACGGTACAAAGCTCGTGCCTTTGCGGATCATCTGCTCAAGTGCATCGGTGAACTGGACCTCGCCGCGGGTCGTCTTCCCCGATTTGACATGTTGGGCCAGGGCAGACTTGAGGGGCGCGCCATCATTAAAATAGTACAATCCGATCACTGCCAGACTCGACTTGGGCTTGTCCGGTTTTTCCACAAGACCGACAATCCGGCCATCCTTGATCTCGGCAATACCGAATCGGCTTGGATCATCAACCTGCCTCAGTCCGAGCACATTTGGCCCGGCCGCCACAAAGGCGCGCAGGTCGGCATCGACGATGGTATCGCCCAGCACGATCAACAGACTGCCGCCGGTGATCTGTTCGAGCGCCAGATTGAGAGCATATCCGAGACCCAGAAGATGGTCCTGCGTGACAAACCGGCACGGGAAGGAGTAGTGTCGGCGGATATATTCCTCGATCTGGTCCCCCATGAAGCCGATCACGAAGATCACTTCCTCCGGGTTCAACCTTACCACCGGTTCGAGAATATGATCAATGATCGGTCGCCCCGCGACGTGCAGAAGCGGCTTGGGTTGCGAATAGGTATGCGGACGCAAACGCGTACCGACGCCCGCGACTGGAACAATTACTTTCATTCGGTTACCTCAGAACCGCCGGAAAGGTAGATAACGGCATGACCGCTGACAAGAAGATATTGGCGGCGCGAGGCACGGCGACATAACGGCCGGGCACCCGGAAATTTTGCGGTAATGCGCATGAGCGTCCGGATCAGCGAACAGCAAAAGTCCCGGCGGGCAGATGGTGCAGGCCTTCCAGTGTCCCTTCGAGCGCCGCAAAGCGTGGGTGCTCATGACCATTGTCGTACAGTCCAACCAGGCATTCGACCGGAGGTCCGGCGTACTGAAATGTGCGGAAAGCCACCGCCACCTTCCCCGATTTCCATCGGTTGGTAGGAGTGACCGGTTGGAAATCCAGGTTGATTTCCCCCGATCCGACAGCCGCGGAACTGGTTGTTTTCAGACGAAAGGCCACGGTCAACCCGGAATCGATTTTCTGCCGGGGTACGAAATAAAATGCCGCGCGCCATGTACCCGGACCTGCGGGGATAATTTCGGCGGCCAGAAGATCGATGCCGGGGTTGGAGAAAGCCGCCAGTCGACCGCGCCCGGGCTTTTGAACCAAATTGAGGTAGGCCGCAAAGGCCCGATCCGGCGCCGAAAGCGAATCGAGCACTTTGATATTCAGCAGGTTGAGCTGGGGATTGGCATAGAAAAGCGGCGGAATCATATACCGATTGGCAAACAGGGCCGACAGCGAGTCATCAAGCACAAACGCTTTCGCAATCTTCAGGCGCGGTATCAGCCCCAATCCCTTATTTGACCGGAACAGGGAGTCGGATATGAGCGAGTCCTCGATTGACCGCACCCAGATATCGAACAAATCGCGTTGCTGGACCGATCGTGAATCATTGGGCCGGGCAAAGGCCGCCAACGTATACAATTCGGCCGCCTGAGTGTAGTGTGACAATCCCTGCGAGACCAGCCGGTCCGCCTTGTACCGAAACGACGCCCCCAATTTTTGAATTACTCCCTGCCAGTCAGCGTTTTCCAATAGTTCCGGCCGCGCCGAATAAAGAACGCCGAAGGCATCCGTAATCGCCGCATACCCGGACAGCGAGTCGGACTGAATGGCGGTCAGCACCGCCAGGGCGTCGGAAGGGAAACCAGCGGGGTTGAGGGTGGTGTCATACACCGGTCGGTCGGGATCATACCCGCAGGAGAGCACGAACAGGCAGATAATGCCCGCCCACAACAGGGCAAATCGACTTTGACACACATGCTTCACGGCTATACTGAGTATAGCAAAATTGATACAGCAAGTCACACCCTTTAGTGCAGGGTGCCGAGCCAGTCATTGTACAGGAAATAGACACGGCCGATCAACAGGGATACCCGCCCCATCACGGTGTATCCGAAATGAGCACCGAAAGAGATCATGATGAACCAGATACCGACCGAGGCCGTCACCCCCAGCACGCCGGTGTGCGGCTTCGAAAAATAGAAATAGATCAGCGTCGAAAGCAGGCCGACCATCACGATCGCGGTCAGGACATAGTTGGGTGATCCGCCCACCTGCTGAACCTGCATGGTGCCGGCGATCTGTCCGAGCACTTTACCGTGAAGCTCGGAGGCAAGGAACACTCCGGCGGTGCTTCCCATGATAAAGGCCAGCCCGAACCGGGCCAGCCAGGTAAGTTTGGGCCAGAGCCGTCCGAAAATCAAAATCCCGAGAATCCCCGGCACAATCAGCGTCCAGTGATGATCCTGAGTTACCGGCACCCAAAGTTGTTGATAGACCACCGTGTCGAGGTAGAGAGCGACATAGTACCCGGCGGTAATACCGGCAAAAATATGCTCGACTGCCTTGTAGATCGGATTGTCTTTGTACAAGAACGAAAAAACGGCCACGGTGAGAAAGGCGGCCAGCCAGATATGAAATGTTTCCCAGAAACTCATGCCGTCCCCTCCTTGCGGCGTCGTCCGAGGAAATATCCCAGATTGCCGAGGCCAATGAGCGCGATAAGCAGGAAATGAACGAGCGACTGTATCCCCATGCCGGTGGTGGCAAGGGCGGGCTTGCCGACCAGTTCTTCGTATTCGGCCGCCCCTTTCATCCCGCCGAGCAAACCGGTCAGCTGGCCGGAACCGACATAAGCGTATTGCTTGGGGGCCATGACCGCGGTCACGCCGGCTCCGACCGGAATATTGTACTGGGCGTTGACGATGCTGATCCAGTAGTCGATAATCCCGTTGTCGGTGACGACAAAAATGAACTTCATATCGGCGTACGATTTCACCTTCTGCATCAGGGGCAATTGCTTGAGCGGCGTGCCGGAATTATCGGTGGGGTAGATCGCTTCGATCGACGTACTCAGCCCCTTGAGGACCGAGGCATAGTTGGGCTTGTAGCCCAGATTCACAAAATCAACGCCGTAGGTTTTGTGGTACAGTGTTGCAAACTCGCGCGTCACCCGCTCGGCGATCGAGGGGCCGCCCAAGGGAATCGTGGTGAGCGTAACCACTTTGATGTTCTTGCGAAACAGATGATGCAACGCCGCGCGCGCCATCGGCTCCGTCTCGGCCAGGGCATTGGGGTAGACGTCGAAGGTCAGCAGGACAACCGATGACTCGGGGAGCGCTTCGACAGCGTTGTACAACTGCCGGGCTTCGGGGGTGATGCTGATCGGGAAGCGGGCGGGGAAGACCAGCGGGATGATGACCGCTATCCACACCGCCAGATAGACCCACCGGCGGTCGAGTTGCGATATCTTCGTCCAGGCGTTCACCGGTCACCCTCTCCCCATGTAGGTTCGCTCGATGCCGAGGAGAATTCGCAGGGAGAAAGAGGCGGCCCCGAGCGCGGCGCCGATCACGATCCCGCGCTGGACCGACAGGTTGATCCCGCTCATGACGTACGTATTGATCCACTCAGGGAGATGCTGATTAAGCGTGCGCAGGAAGGCCTCACCCATCGGCACGCGCCAGAGCATGACCAGCGCGGCGGTAATCAGCAAGAGCGTGGCCTCGGCGCTTCGGGCGCGGAAGGCACGATAGGCCGCCGACGCGATGTAAAAAGCCAGTACGGCGAACATGGTCTGGCTCATCGGCGTGGCGACATAGGTGAAAAACCAGTCGTAGATCGAGCCGGTGTCGCGGCCGGCCAAAGATACCAGCGATTCGGGCAACCACCCCTTGGGCGTCAGGGCCGGAATCATCATCGCGAAGACCGCAATAACGGTCAGCAAATTGTAGATCCAACCGGGTTTGCGAAGACTGATTTGCCGCCAGTTGACGCGAATGATCGAGGCCGCGCCCAGCAGAAACGAAAAGCCGGCGATAATCGAACTCCAGATCAGCAGTTCCTCGGAGGCCGTGCCGATGAGCGTGCCTTCGGTCCGAAAGAAAAAGGAGAGCAACATGATGACACCGGCGATAAAACCGATGACGAGTGGGACGGTCGTTCTCATGCGATCTTGAACCAGCTAAGGTAGGTTTCAGCCGCGCCCAACAGCATCAGAATGATCCCGAGTATGATGATGATGACCAACAGTACTTTGAACAAATCCTGTCCCTTGAGCCCGCCGAGCAAGAGCGGCTCGTGCGAAAGGTAGGCCGAGGCGGCATAGAGCTCTTCGCCCATCAGGGTGTAATCACAGGCGGCGATAAAAAACGGCAATTGCTCCGGCTGAGCGGTGCCGGCGATCTGAATCGATCCGGCGGCGTTGCCGGTTTCGGCGATCACCAGCGATTCGGCGAAAAATGCGCCCATATAGATATTGGCCGCCGGGCGATCGCGCATGAGCATGCCGTTGACGGTGGCCGCAAAAGCCATCTGGTCGCCTGCAACGTAGCGAACCGTATCCTTGTCATAGGAGTCGATTCGCCCCATTTTACGATACGCCTGCTCCACCACTTCCTGCCCGGCCGCCAGCACCAGCGGGTATCGAACCGGCACGATCAGGGGCGTTTCATATTGCGCGGTAATGCGCGCCACCCGACCGAGAATCGACACCCCCGCAATCGTTTCGATTTCATCGAGCTCCTGAATCCCGGGGATGAAGAGAACGGGTTTCCCCATTTCGGTGGCCCGTCCCACCGCTTCTTCGATAGCGTCCAGTCCGGCCAGTTTGCGGATATACAGCGGCTTCCCCTGCTTCGCCCAGCGGGTGTACAACAAGACCGCCCCGCCGAATACGATCATGGCCACCAGCGCGTTGATCCGATCAAAGCGAAACGCCGACTGGGGCGCGGGCGGCTGATCCCGCGCCCGTAACGAGCTCGAGCAAATAGTCAGCCATGCCACGGCCGACAGAGCGACCAAGAGATGTCGAGCGCCTGATGTTTGAGTCATGGGTCGGTTCAAGTCGATGCTATGCGAGCGCTTTCTTGAGAGTCTCTATCGCATGGACGGGTGTCGGGTCGACGCCGTTCAATATGGCCAGGTAGTACGAAGCAAAATCGCCCAACTGAATGAGACTGAACATCCGCTGGAGCGGCGAATTGCCCGAGGAATGGGCTTCCACCACTTTCACCCCGAAGCCCTCGATAATCTTCTTGATGATGTCCATGCGTTGTCTGAT
>JBGOTX010000005.1:0-15381 GCA_041476705.1 Candidatus Zixiibacteriota bacterium | reverse complement strand
GCGTCATTGGTGACGAATACCACTTTGCGGAAATTTTTCTCCAGATTACTGAAGGTTGCCGAGTCATAGGGTCCATACAACCGCCACTGGAATTCAAACGGCGGCGCATCGGTGGGATAGTCCTGGATATCGGATCCCAGCCACAGCATCCTAATTCCAGTGGCAACACCACCCGGAGCGACGGCATCGATAAACGGGGTCGTGGCTGAGTCGAAACCGTAGATTCGAGTCAACGGCGGATTATTGTTTCGCTCAAACCGCCGGAAAGCCACGTTCGAGCCGAGCCCCTCGTTATCGATCGCCTGAACAAAAACATATTGTGGGACATAAATGCGAACCGGATCCTTCAACTCCGCTACCAGCGGGATAATGACGCCCGTCTGCGGATTTCCCTCCTGCGGATTGACGTGAAGATATGTCCACACCGAGTCGGGCGTGGAGTTCAGCAATACCGCGATGTACGCGTCCGCGGCCCCGGTGGTATCAGCAATGTTCAGGGAATCCCGGCCCAATACGGCCAACATGGTGGTTTGTCGAATAATGCGATACCGATAAGAAACAACCTGACCATCGCGATCCAGTCCGACCCAATGAACGAGCGGATTGGTCGAAAAGCGCTGGTTCTCGGGCGGAACATTGGCAAACCACACCAGCGGCGCCTGATTCACGACTCGCTCTCCGGTCACTCGCTTGCACCCCGGACCAAGCCCGCCAATGATCAGCAGGAGCGCGCAGAACATTGCGCCGGTCGATCGGACCCCGAATCGGGAAGAACCTATATTCAATTTCATCTGTTGATTTTCCTTCCCTTAGAACGAAACGCCAAGAGTGAAACGGTGGACCTCGGTCAGGATGCCGAAATCCTGATAGGCATAATCAAATTTCAGTTCACCCTGCTGGCCAAACGGCATCCTCAGGCCTGCCCCAAACGTCAGCCCATCGGAATCGTAGTGTAGCCGGTCACCTACGCGCAGAACCAGGCGATCCTTGAAAGTGTACTCCAGACCGGCATTGTACTTCTCGAGATTGTCCGACGGATGTGCACCTTCCGCCGCCAGCGTGAGATAATGATCTCCCCTATCGAGGAGGTTGACCGCGCCGCCGAATTTGAAGTTGATCGGTAGCGGAGCCCCTTTCTGCACGAACTTCACGTCCGGACCGAAGTTCGATATGACCATCGCCAGCTTGAAACCCCGGTAACCGCTGTCGTATAATGTTCCCACGTCGGCCGACCAGCCGTTCGCGGTATAGTCCCCGTACCACATTCCGATATAGCGTAGTGTCAGCCCGATCGAAAATCGATCAGTCAGATATCGTCCGTATCCAGCGGTCAATGCCAAGTGGTCGGCATGAAATTCCCGGCCCGTACCGTCGTATCCCCCGCCCACAACTCCATGGCCATAGTCGGTTTCGGTAATAGCGCCGGACTTAAGAGAGTAAAGGCCGATTCCCAGCACGCCGCCGATGGATTCCAGCGGCAACCCGAAACCGAGAAAGCTGTACTTGACATCTACCGGCATCTTGATGTACGACGCCATGAATTCCTTGCCCAGCAGGGAGGTTAGGCCTGCCGGATTGTAGTACACGGCTGATACATCGTTGACCACGGCCGAAAATGCCTCGGCCATACCCATTGCCCGCGCCGACACCCCGATCTCCAGGAACTGTGCTCCGGTGGTTCCTACCTTGGCCTGCGCAAAGGCCACGTTGGCTCCGGCCGTCAGCAACAGCATCAGCACAAGCACAACGCCAACACCACCCCCCGCCCATGCGGTACGCTTGCGGCGCGTCGGTGTGTAATCTAATTTCTGCATTGTATCCTCATGTATTAACAAACAAAACTTCTCTTTGCCAACACCGCCGTCAGATGGCCATCTCCAGACCAAGCCGAACCTGGCGGCCAAAATCCCAGTGCGTCGGATTCAAATCAAAAGGCGTGCCGCTCGGCACTCCAAGGGAGGTGGGGGTCTGCCCGGTATCCGGCCGCCCCGTCTTGGTATCGATAGACGTCACGTTGCGATTATCAAACACGTTGTCGACCCAGAGATTGAAGCTCCACTGCGCGCCGGCCGCTCGAAAATCCTTGGTAAAGCGGACGTTAAAATACGCCGTAGTTGGATATCGCAGCGAATTACGTTCAATATCTTCACCGCCCGTGGACGCAATATTCGGGTACGACTTATCAGGCGTAAACGGCTTGCCCGATTCGATAATCGACACGATCGACAGCGACCAGCCGTTAATGATCGGAATTCCGAATAGACGCGGCTTGACCGTGCTCGGGATCAGGATTGACACGTCCGCTTTCAGCGAGTGGCGAATATCATTGTCCAGAGGAGCTTCGGACAACGGCTCGCGGGACAAATAGAAGTCCGCAAGATACCGCGTGTTGGTCTGCGATTCCTTACCGTAGGCAAACGCGTA
This sequence comes from Candidatus Zixiibacteriota bacterium, assembly GCA_041476705.1. Classification (GTDB taxonomy): domain Bacteria; phylum Zixibacteria; class MSB-5A5; order GN15; family FEB-12; genus JACRAV01. Next base: position 12,957 of record JBGOTX010000005.1, on the reverse strand, counting down.
GGTATAACTCAGTGAGCCGTTCACATAGCCACCGGCCCGTTTCTCCACCGTCAACTCAAAACCGCGGCTTCGGCCGTAATCGGAGTTGCGATACCGTTGCACTTTTATGCCGTTCGCTTCTCGGACCGAGGAGCTGTTGATCTTGTCGAACTCGTCTTTGAAGTACCCCTGAATGTCGACGGAATAATTCTCGTTCATGGCGTATTTCACGCCGAATGAGTACTGAATCGTTTTCTGGTAATCCAGATTCGGGTTGCCCAGCACGGCATCCTGGTTGGCCGACGCCGTGTTGCGCTGATACATATACAGCAACTGGGGCTGTTGGAAAAAGTGACCATAGCTGAAATACACTTTGGCCTTGTCTGAGATCGGGTATGAAAATCCTATCCGAGGTGAAAACTTCTGCCGATCGCCCAAAAGCGTGTCGCCGCGATCGTCATTCCGGTACGTATTGGCGAGGTCTTTGGTATCCTGAAGGAAGAAATCCCAGCGCAAACCGAGCGAGGCGATCATAGAACCGTATTCCATCTTGTCGCTGAAATATACCGCTCCGCTTATCGGTTGATACTCGAAGAAGTCACGGAACGCGCCGCGGTCCGGATAAGCTCCGCCGTCCTGACGACCGAGGTAGGGCACATACGGTCGGATGATTTCCTGATACGACAGGTCAGTTCGCTGAACCGCAAATCCACCCTTCAAGTAGTGGGGGCCCAACTGGCGGAATCCCTTGACCTCCGCGCGGTAGGTCTTGGTCGAGCGGCGATGCCAGGTCATGTCTTCATCGTGCTGACCCGGATTCAAGAACGTCCCCGACCCGCCGTAATCGTACACACCGTTACCGTTGACATCCGTAAACGGTTCGCCGGGGTCGTATGCACGGTTGGGAGCGTCAAACAACCCGTTGCCGTTCCGATCGAAATACGGTATGCCGGGAGTCCAGGACGTCTCTGGACCGTCGTGTCGCCCGTTATGGTTCAAGTCCTGGTTAATACTCGGATTGCTCGATATCACAAAAAGATCAACCCCTTCATCGTACTTGCCGTTGGCGTTCTGGTCGGTGAACGGCTCGCCGATAACCGAATCGCCGTCAATATATGGCTCAGGTGTCCGGGTGTTGACGGGCGAGATGCGGTTGAAATCCAGCTTGCCGTTCCCGTTCTAGTCCTGCAACTGGACGCCCGCATCCCAGACGCCGTTGCCGTTCAGGTCGACAAAGGGCTCGCCTTCCAAGCTGTCTACAATTCCGTTGCGGTTAAATCTGAAATTGATTGCCGTTGATCCACCCCCCTGGACATTCGGCAAATTCAAATTGCGCTCGCCGAAAGTATAGGCCGGACCATTGAAGTCGGTTCCATACGACATGGAATCGGGGAAGAGATTGATGATCGGCTCGGGCGGATCATATACGCCGTTTCCGTTGCGATCGGTGAACGTTTCATAATCCGATTCAAGCAAAATCTGATCGGGGTTCAGCCCGAGTCCGGGATGCGCAGGGTCACCGGGCTGCACCGTATATCGAAAGTCATCCAGCGACAGAATCGCTTCGTACGTCATGTCCTTACTGATGGCGTGATTCCACTCCAACGAGTAGGTATTGCGATTCTGCGCCTGAACGGGAATGGTGGAAGAACTATACCGATACAACCAGTCAAAGTCGCTGTACCGGTACACTACCTTCTTCCAGGAAAAGACCGACGAAATATTGGGCCGCGGTCGGAATTTGAAATTGGTCTGCAGATTGTACTGATTTTGCAGGCGGTCGGGGACATGAATACCCAACAGATTGAAATAGCTGAAATTGCGGCGCGTGGAAGGCGAATCGTACCGCCAGAACTGGTTATATCCGTCGCTCTGGTTCGCCTCAAAGTATATGAAGTACGTGAACTCCTTGTTGCGAAGAAAATTGATTCCGAAAGCGGGCAAGATATGACTCGTGAGTATCGGATCCGGGCCCGAAAGCTTGAATCTGTAGTAGTCATTATTGCGCGAATACTTGTTGAGCGTGCCGTTCCCCAAATCGTCGGTCAGGAACTGCAGGTTAAGCGACGTATTGTCCTTATTTCCCGTCTGCGAACGGATATTGACAATACCCGACAGCGCGTTGCCATACTCCGGGTCAAAGCCATCCTTGATGATCTGAATTTCCTGAATGGATCCCGACACCAGCGTGAGATTGGCGCCGGTTTGGCCGCGTCCGCCGAGCGGGTCATTAATCGGCACGCCGTCAACGATATACGCTATTTCGCCGGCTCGACCGCCGCGAATAAACACTTCTCCCGTTTGATTGGTCTGCACGCCGGCCACCTGGCCGATCAGATCATCGACGTTCTGCACCGGTTTGGTCTTGATCTGTTCGGTGTTCATCGACACCTGACCGCTGGTTTCATACTTTCCGATGGGGTCTTGTTTCCCCGTGACCGTGATCGTTTTTCCCTCAACCGCTTTGGTGGTCAGCGCCTGATTTATTTCAGCGGTCAAGTCTGCCTTTACGACGACGTCTGTCACTTCCAGCGGTGCAAAACCGATCGACGTGATGACCAGCGTATAGGTGCCGGGGTCAACACGCGGAATAATGTACTTGCCATCCAGATCGGTCTGAGCCCCCGTCTTGGTCCCTTTGATCAGGACCGACGCTCCGATGATCAGTTCCTTGGTGTCCTTATTCGTAATCGTTCCCTTGATCTGACCAAACGAACCGGCCATAGCCGACGCCGCCCAAATCATCAGCGCGCCTGCAAGAAAGATTCCTAATTTGAAACAGCCATTAACTCGACGACCCATTTCCATCCTCCTCAACCCAGACCGGGACCGACACCCGTGCACTGATGAGCCACGACCATCGTGGTGAAGCTATCCTTAATCGTTTTGCGTGAGGCGATACAGCATTCGTGAGGACTTTCTGTATCCATTTCCCCGACCGCTCACAACTTCTTTCCTCAACCCTATCATTTACCGAAAGTTACCGGTAAATGCCTATCACTACCATCCGGCGAAAATACCGGCGTGGGGCCCGGCAAGTCAAGAGGTTTTTTCCCCTACCGTTCAACCTCCGACTCAATTCTAAAGACTCTTTTGTGTTCCTGTTTGTGCAATCAAATCTCGACGTTCCAATGATTGCCGCTGGACCAGAGTCACCCGCTCGCTGACCATCTGCGACTCTTGTGCGGCCAGCTCAGCTGCGCAAACGGTCACACCGAGAACTTCACTGATCGCCCGACTGAACGCTCCTGCTAACTCATTAAGTCTTGTCAAATCAATCGATTCCAATCCCGTGTGACGACTATTCGTGTCCATCTTTAGCGCCCGATGCCCGGCCAATCCCTGGAGTTTTATGGAACCATGTTGTAACGAGGCCCCGTTCCAGTCGCGGCGGGCAGAAGCTACCACCTTGGCTCCATCGCTAACCAACTCATATCGCGCGTGCGACGCAAAACAGGCGGCTTTGTGAAAAAATTCCGGCCTCGAATTATCTGCCGAGGATGTCCTGACCCAATCGGCCTCTACCCCGCACCCGGCCAGAAAGACCGATAAGACCCTGGCCAGCATTCCCGATGAAGCCGCGGTTGAGCCCGCCAGCGCCTCGCTCGGCGGTGACTGGGTATGAAACGCAAAGGCATAGGTAAGCTCGGACATATCATGGTACACTGCCCGTCCGCCGGTGATGCGGCGGAGGACCGTTGTCTCTCCCGCCTCATCAAAGTTCAGCGCGGTATCGCGTCGCTGATTGAATCCAAAGGTAATGGCGCCGGTCTGCCAGGTGTACAGCCGGGCCAGCAAAGCGCCCGGTCGGCTCGCGGCGGCGATGAGCATCCATTCGTCAAAAGCCATGTTATAGTGTGGCGGCGTTCGATGGTGAACATACAGGGGGTGTGTCATACTCACAAAAAAAGCGCCCGAAGGGCGCTTGGCAAGTCGGCGGCCAATAAAAGAATCAAACGATCGCGTCGAGGTGGCCAAGATCGATATTGTACTGCTTAATCTTCAGTCGAAGGGTCGACTCAGGAATATTGAGCGCCGCGGCCGCATGCTTCTTGACGCCCCCCTTATCCTTGAGCGCCCGGATGATAAAACTGCGCTCGTGCATCGCCAGCAAGTCGTACAGCGAATACTGATCGCTGAACAAAACGTCGCCGTCGATGGGAACGGCCGCGACCGGCGACGCAATTTCGGGGTGATATCGGGCCAGAATCTTGCCCGACAGAACTTCCATCTCAATCTGTTCCCGGTCTCCGGCCAGCAGGATCGCCTTCTTGATTTCGTTTTCAAGCTCCCGCACATTCCCCGGCCATTCGTACACCACCAGCGCCTTCTGCGCCTCCGCCGACAATCGCTTGCCGCTTCCCTCCAGGAAATGCGCCACCAACAGCGGAATGTCTTCCTTACGCTCGCGCAAAGCCGGCAGATAGAAGGTCAGCGCCGACAACCGATAGTACAAGTCCTGCCGGAACAAGCCGGCCGCCATTTGCACTTTCAGATCCTTATTCGTGGCGGAGATGATTCGTACATCGACCTTGCGCGGCACCGACTCGCCCAAACGCACCAGTTCCTTGGCCTCAAGCACCCGCAGAATCTTGGCCTGAATATTCAGCGGCATGTCGGCGATTTCATCGAGGAAAAAGGTGCCGCCATCGGCCTCTTCAAACAAACCCGGCTTGTCGCGATCAGCCCCGGTGAATGTCCCCTTGCGGTAGCCAAATAACTCCGATTCCAGAAGCGTCTCGGGAAGAGCCGCGCAATTGACCGAAATGAACCGTTTGTCGCGCCGAATCGAATTGTAGTGAATTGCCTTGGCCAGGAGATCCTTGCCGCATCCCGTTTCACCTTCAATCGAGACTGAGATATTGGAATCCACGACCTGGCGCACCTGGGCCAGCACTTCCATCATTTGGGTACTGCGGGTGATGAAATTCGGAAACGCCGCCTCCTTGAGCAACTGTGCCTTCAGCCGACGATTATCCTCCAGCAATTTTTGCTTCTGCAGTTCAGCCGATTTGAACGCCACCAGATCGGAAAAACCAACGGCAAAGTTCAACTCATCCTGGCTGAATGGATTGAGCGTGTTGTCGGCGGACAACCGGTCCAGGTACAGGAAGCTCTGCGACTGATCACTCTGCCGGAACGGCACGACGATGAAACTGGCGATCATATCCGGCAGATCGACAAACAGTTCGCGGATATACGGATCGCGCCGGCAGTCCAGACGAAGCGTTGGGCGGGTGGTCGAAATCTCGGCACCCAGCAACCGCCTGAAGGCATCGGTGAATTTCCGGGTCTGCATCGGAGTCATCGCCAACGATGCCGCCAGGGGCCCGTCTTCGAGATCGGGCGACAGCATAATGGCGCGGTGGGCGCCGGTTCGCCGGACCAGCACCTGCAGGACCTCTTCCATCTGTCCGGATTTGAGGTCTTTGATCTCGGATTGCGACAGCAGGTGACCAAATACTTTGAACTGGTTGTTTTCGGATATCGAGAGCGCGACCGCCTGATCGGAAAGTGAGTTCAAGAACTGATTCACTCGGCGAACCTGAGCGGTTTCGCCCAGCGCTTGGAACGTCTTTTCCGCCCGGCTGAGTTTCTTGAACCCGCGCGACAGGTCGCCCCTCTGACAGGCGAACATGCCCGTGCGCAACTCGGCCGAGGCGACCCAAAAATCGAGATGCAGTTTTCGGAAGAGCCGGCCCGCTTCATCAAACGAGATTCGAATCTTATCGAACTCCTCCGAACCGGCCTTCATTTTCGCGTCGCCGATAGCCAACAAGCCGCGGGCCAGGTCATACGGGTCGCCTGCTTCACGGAACAACTCAATGGACTGGCGACCATACTCGAGCGCATCCGGGAACATTGACTGGGCCAGGAACACCGCCGCAATGACCCGGCTGGCATGCGCGGCCTCGGCCTTTTCACCCAGTTCCAACGCCACTTCAAGCGCAATGTGCGCATATTTCTTGGCCTCATCCAAGTGGTCGAGAGCGAGTTCCACCTCGGCCAGACGCCTGGCGGCCTGTGATACCAAACCGGAATTCGGGGCCAGCAGACGACCCTGATGATAGGCATCATAGAGGAGGGTCTTGGCCCGGAACAAGTCTCCCCGCTCAAAAGCCAGTTCGCCGGAATACTCGCACGCGATGATCTTCTCTCGCTTCAGCCCCAGGCGGTCTATGATGGTGGTCGCTTCGGTCAGCCGGCGTTCCGCCAGGGTAAATTCCCGTTTGCGGAGACTGAGATACCCGAGCGACAAAAGATCGATCGCCATCGACTGGTCCTGATGATGCGCGCGATTGTATTCCAGTACCGACATCAGATCTTCTTCCGCCTGCGCCCAGTGCCCGCTGAGGATGCGGATACGACCCAGGTTGCCAGTCAAGAGCGCCATCTTGCGCGGATTGTCGGCCGCCAGCACGATGGCATCATCCAAAAAGTTTGCGGCGGCTGAAAGATTGGTGCGAATAAACGCTATGCGAGCCAGTTCGTTCAGAGCATCGACCTGCCCGGATGGATCTGACGACCGTCGATAAGCCGCTAATCCGTCATACGCGCGTAATTCGGCATTCTTCAGATCGCCCAGCGCCGAGTAGGCCCGTGACAGAACAAGCGCCGTCCGGCCATAGCGTTGATGCAGAGGATATTCAGCCAGAAGACGGGCGGCCTGAAGGCCGCAATCCAGCGCGTGGCGATAATCTCCGCTGTCGAGATGACACTCGGCTTGAAATGAAACGTAGAAGCCCCGATCCGGTCCTTCGGAACCAATGTCCTCCTCCCGGATCGCCGCCAAATCACGGCGGGCGATGTCGAACTTCTTCTGCCGAATCAGTTCTTCGACCGCCAGCAACCGGTCGTCAATAACGAGTTTGTGTGAGGGACTGTACATTCTCGCCGTCTGCTAACTGCTATGGACTTACTTGTTGCGCGCAGGACGATCCCTGTCGCGCCCTACCGCCTGCTTGTCTGGCTACTTCTGCTCTTGGAGGGCCGAAACCAGTCGGCATACCCTCGAGCCATCCGGAACACCAAAGACTGCAAATAGTCGATAATCGTTGTGCTACCCGCACTGGTAACCGCACTGGTGGTTTGACCAGGCCGCACCTGGGTAGCCAGCAACGTCGAGTCGCTGGTGACCGTAATCGGACCCGTGCTTGCCGAATCGGGCCGCCGGTCGGAGTCCCACGGATGTTCACCCGAAACAACGGGCGCAGACAGTAAACAGGCAATGAGCATGGCTCCCATCAACCAAACAACCGATGGTTTTATTTTGCCTTTCATGTGCCTTACCTCCACAAAAAAACTTGAAATATCACGTATATTAAGCGCCGGCAGTGAAGACTGCGCATCCCGTCGGCGCATACTCTGCTACGAGCAAAATCTATAATCCGTATGCCTATGTCAAGCAAAATGTTAGTCGTCGCAGAATTTGCGACAGGACAATCTGCGATCAGACCTGACGCGGTAAGGTGAGGACCCGCGCCCTGACGCTCAGGATCCGCTGGCCACGTAACTTAAGAATCTCGAATTCGAGGTCGTGCCACTGCACACGGGTGCCCTCTTTGGGGACGGAGCCGACCAGATCGTATATGAGGCCCCCAATGGTGTCATAATCGGCGTGATCATACTCCAACCCTGCTTCTTCCAACAGCTTATCGAGAAGCATGCCTCCATCGACCTTGTATTCCTTCGGCCCGGTGGTGACCAAATCCGCCTCTTCGGTGTCATGTTCGTCCTGAATGTCGCCCACGATTTCCTCGAGGATGTCTTCCAGCGTGATCAGACCCGCCACGCCGCCGTACTCGTCGATAACGATGGCAATATGCCGCTTATTGGCCTTGAATTCCGTGAGTAGTTCTCCGATAACCTTTGACTCGGGCACGAAGTACGGCGGTCGCAGATACCGATCAATGACAAACTCTTCCCCCGGTTGCGGCATATTGTTGAAAATGTCTTTGACATACAGAAGACCGGTAATCTTGTCGATTGTTACGTCATAGATAGGGTACCGCGAGTGACCGTCGCGTTTGACCAGTTCTCGAATGGTCGCGAAGCTGGTGGATTTTTCAATCGCGATCATGTCGATTCGGGGGACCATAATCTCGCGGACGGTCGTTTGATCGAGCCGAAAAATCTGACCGATCATTTCCTTTTCGTCTTCTTCAACCAGTGATTCACCGATACCGGCATGGTCGGCCAGGGTCTCAATGGCCCGCTCGACAATCTCCTCCTTGTCCTCCTCGGATACCTGCCTGCTGAGCGGGGAGCGCGCCAGCGAGCGGCGGTACAAATTGACCAGCGGCGAGAACACCACGTAAATGACCACGATCAGCCAGAGTGATCCGAGCATGGCCGGTCCGATCGCCGTGCGCGAGGACCGTCGCGGCAGATACTCCACGACCACCACGTACGACAGCCAGACCAGTATAAGCGCGGCAAGATAGGCGACCCGGTGAGACAGGTCGCTTCCAGTCGCGCTCTGCCCAACCAGAAAAAACGCCGCGGCCGAAATCATGATCAGGGAAAACGATTTGTATACGGCGGCAATCTGGACAAACAGCCGGGGATCGTCGATCAGCTTCAGAAACAGTTTGCGCCGGCGGCGTGAAAGATTGGGAAACAAATTCTCGACCTCTTCCGGGTCGATATACATGGCCAGCGAATACAGCGATACGATATAGGCCGAGATGTACCCGCAGAGAATCACCACCAGCGACAAAAGGATCGTCATACGCACTACACCTGACTCAAGTAATACACTTCCCGCGCCCGCATGATCTCGGCGTCGGCGCGACGGATATGATCATATCCGAATAAATGCAACAGCCCATGGCAGAAGAGCCGCAAATACTCGTCGACATGGCTCCCGCCGTACGCCTCGGCCTGTCGGCGCGCCGTGGCACAGGCAATGTATATCTCGCCAAAGACGGCGTCGGATGAGCCGGGCGAATCGACCGTAAAACTCAGCACGTCGGTGGCTTTGTCTTTCTTGCGATGCTCGCGATTCAACTTCCGAATCTGGCGGTCTCCGGTGAACACGAGATTGATCGAGCCCTTCCAGCCCGGCTTGGCCTCTTCGCCGACGATCAATTCGTGCAAGGCCTTGATCTTCTTGAGCGGCAGGCGGGTCTTGGCTTCGCGAAACGTGCGCAAGGACAACATCACACCACCCCGTCTTTCTTGGGATAGCGCACTCGCTGATGAAACGCCGCGATCACGGCATGGGCAAACGCCTCTCGTATCTTGGCCAGATCTCGCAGGGTCAGCGGGCATTCGTCCAATTCGCCCGACTGAAACCGTTCGTTGATAATTCGCTGGATCAAGGCGTCGATTCGCGCCGGCTTGGGATCGTCAAGGGTGCGGCTGGCCGCCTCTACGGCATCGGCCAGCATGGCGATGCCGGTCTCCCGCGTCTGGGGCTTGGGGCCGGGATAGCGAAATTTCTCCACCGCATCCAATTCCGCTCCCTGCTCTACCGCTTTGTTGTAAAAATACGTCATCACGAGGGTGCCGTGATGCTCCTCGATGAAGTTCAGGACATCGTCCGGAATGTCGGCCTCCTCGCCCAACTGCCGTCCTTTCTTGACGTGCGAGGTGAGCACCATGGCCGACATGGAAGGAGACAACCCTTCATGGCGGGAGCGGATGCCCAATTGGTTCTCCACGAAATATTCGGGGATCTCAATCTTGCCAATGTCGTGATAATAACATCCGACTCGCGCCAACAGCGAGTTGGCGCCGATGGCTTTGGCGGCTGTTTCCGACAAATTGCCGACTTGAATGGAATGATGGTACGTGCCCGGGGCCTCGATCGACAGCCGCTTCAGGACGGGTTGATTCAGGTCGGACAGCTCCAACAGGGTGATATCGGTGGTGATGCTGAACATCGATTCAACCACCGGCAGAAATCCGATGGTGAGCATGACACTCGCAATGCCCGCCGCCACGCCGTAAATGATCTCGCTTAAAAGATCGTCGCTCGGATTGACCCGAAGTGATTCGACGATCAGAATAAATGCGATATAGGCCGACACGACCAGAAACATGATCCGGTAAAAATGTCCCCGGCGACGGACCACCCTTGAAGAAAAACAAGCCACGGCGCCGATCACGACCGTCATGAGCGAAAGTGCAAAATCAAACCGGTGGGTGATTCCCAGCACAAGTGCAAACACAACTGTAGCGAACAACCCGACTTCGGCGTCAAACAAAACGGTAATCATCACCGGCAGGATCGCCACCGGATAAAGATAATTCGAGGATACGCCGGTCAATTCCACCAGGGACATGACGAACAATTGCACCCCGAACACGCCGAAGATGGCCAACAGTTTGGGATTGGACAAGAATATCTCGTATCGGAAAAAGTACAGAAACAGGTAGAGCGTCCCCAACACGGCCAGCACCAGAAGAATCCGGGCCGCCACCGGCAGAATCGCCCACCACCATCCAGCCTGAAGCGCCGTCTGCCTCTGCAAACGGGCCATCTCCGTCAGAATCGCCGCCTCCCGCTCGCTCACCCGGTGATGCGCCAGCACGATGATATCACCCGAGTTGACAACTTCGCGGACTTTCGAGACTTGTGATAGTTCTTCTTCGACTCGGCGATTGTACTCCTGCATGTCGACCCGCAGGTTGGGCTGGATAAACGCCCGGCCAAGCAGGTAGTAGTACTCGACATTGACAATATCGGTTGCCGCCACGCGGTTAAGAGCGGTCAAGAGACGAGCATTTGCCAGGGCCAGGTCCATCAATCGCCCACGCTGAACCAAAGATTCCTTGGCCCCGCGCCTGACAATCACCGCCTTCGTGCGCGACTCAGGCATTTCCCCTACCGACTTGAGCACGCCTACACTGTAAATTTCATCGGCGAGAATAGTTTCGAGCACATTTTGCGCCGCCCGAAGGTCGGTGCTCGGCATCAGTGACGTCTGGATTACCGGCCAGCTGAAACTCGGGAAACGAACCGAAAGACTTTCCTGGGCCGCCGCCGGGCCGCCGGACGCCACTCGATTGGCGACCGTTCGGAACGAATCGGCCGTCGCGATAAACTGGCGCAGACCCGCAAACACTGACATGGTGACAGCGGAATCATCATTGACGATCAGCGGTACCGCCGCCTTGACCAGATTGCACTCCTCAGTCAATTCGCTCGTCGATTTCAAAACGGTGATCGGAAACGGCGCCACGATATCCTCGCCGGCCAGCGCGCCGATCCGAGGCATATCGAGTGGGCCATACTGAAATCGCCCCGGATAAAGCAAACTAATCAGTACCGCCACCGAGATAAGCATCAAGTACTTGATCGCAACCGAGTGAGGTCTCTGTCGCGTATCCTGCCGACTTCCCGTCTGTACCTTGAGAAGCCGCTTGATTCGTCGCTTGAGTTTCAAAAGAAGGGTGAACATGCGATTGCCCCGCGATCGTTACGACTTGCGCCGGGACGATTCGTGGCGCTCATACGCCTTGATAATGCTCTGAACCAGTTGGTGACGGATGACATCTTTTTCCGTCAGATAAATGAACGATATCCCGGGTATCCCGGCCAGGACCTTCTGCACCCTGACCAGACCTGAGGTGTGCTTGTCCGGCAAGTCGATCTGCGTGATATCACCCGTAATGACGGCTTTCGATTTTTCGCCGATACGGGTGAGAAACATTTTCATCTGGGCGCTGGTGGTATTCTGCGCTTCGTCGAGCACGACAAAGGCTTCGTTCAGCGTCCGCCCCCGCATGAACGCCAGCGGCGCAATTTCGATAATCCCCACTTCCAGCAAACTGCGAATCTTATCCGGTTGCATCATGTCGTAGAGCGCGTCGTAAACCGGGCGAAGGTATGGATCGACCTTGGCCCGGATATCACCCGGAAGAAATCCCAGCGACTCCCCGGCTTCGACCGCCGGGCGACAGAAAATGATCCGGTTGACCCGTTTGGCTTTCAATTCGGCCACCGCCATCGCCACCGCCAGGTAGGTCTTGCCGGTGCCGGCCGGACCGATCGAAAACACGATATCGTATTTGCCGACCGCCTCGACATATTTGGTCTGGCCGATCGTTTTCGGCTTAATCACTTTCTTAAGCGCGCTGGTGAGGAGCGCCTCGGTCGCGATACTTTCGGCCGGTCCCTTGCCATTCTCCATGACCATCGCAATGGCGTAATGCAGGTACTGATCGGTGATATAGTCCCCCTGGCTGATTCGCTTCACCAGGTCATTCAAAAGACGGACCACCTGTTCGACCGAGCGGGCGTTTCCTTCGATCGTCACGCGATCCCCGCGCGCCACGATACGGGCGTCGAAGCGGGTTTCAATAATTCGCAGAAAGCTGTCGGCCTGGCCGAAAAGAAGCCGTTGGTCGATCCCTTCGACACTGAAGGTGCGGCTGGTAGTATCGGTGTGATTATTTGTCATAGCGAATAGTGTTGTTCACTCCCCTTTGATGATGAGTCCAAGCTCATCGAGCTGTTCCGGTTCGATTGGCGACGGCGAGTTATCCATGAGCGAGATCGCCTGCGCCGTCTTCGGAAAGGCAATCACATCGCGGATCGAATCCGTGCCGACCATCAACGTTACCAGCCGATCGAGGCCGAGCGCAATTCCGGCATGGGGGGGCGCGCCGTATTCGAGCGCCCGCAAGAGAAATCCGAACATCCGGTCGGCCCGTTGGCTGTCGATGCCAAGAATCGACAAAATCTTTTCCTGCAAATCGCGGCGATTGATGCGCTGCCCTCCCGACCCGATCTCCCAGCCGTTGATCACGATATCATATTGCATCGCCCGCGCCTTGCGCCACGGATGATTCAGATCAGTGCCGGGGAGTTGCGAGGTGAACCCCTCATCAATCAACGGCAGGTCCTCGAACACCGGATGGGACACGATATTGTGCATGGCGTCAAACCGTCTTGCTTCAACATTAAAATCGAACAGCGGAAATTGCGTCACCCACAGACAGCTGTACTCGCCCGATTTTACCAGCTTG
>JBGOTX010000004.1:0-15958 GCA_041476705.1 Candidatus Zixiibacteriota bacterium | reverse complement strand
GATGGAAGCCTACAAGAAAGCGCTCAATAAAGAAACCACGTTGGTTTTAAGTCCCGATTCGGAATTCTTAAAATATTTGAAATAAACATGCGCACTCTGCGGGTGTTCGGCGCGACCAGCAAGATCTTCGACCATGATGACTTGCTGGGCGAGTTCCTCGAAGCCGCCCGTGGCCGCTCAGTGGACGAAATACCATTTGCCACCTTTCCGCCTAATCCTGTCCTGCCTCTTCAGGAACAGTTGTGCATGCCGTACACGATGGTGCCACTTGAGTTGGTTCCATACCTCCCCTCTGATTACGAGTTTTACCGAGTCATCGCACAGGTCGGGGTGAATACTTTGGACTGCGGTATAGAGGGTCTTCGTATCCTTCGGCCCCTGCTTGAGCAGGAACAAAACTGTGTCAGCAAATGCGGCATGCTGGCTCAAACCCTCGGCTCTTACCCGGAGAACCTCCTCGTCTACCGCCTGCATTTTCTTTTCGAATTCTTTTCGAAGCGTTGCTTTGAATTGCTTCTCAGCCTCCACCTTGAGTTCCTTGAGTTCATTTACGACCCGCTCGAACTGACGCAGCTGCAACGAATGGACGGGTGAGCCAAGCGCAGCGTATTGTGTTACGTCTGCCGTTACTTGCTTGACTAGATCTCTTTCATCAATGTACATGCCGTATTCGAGATTCCTGCATAGCCCGGCGTTGGTAAGGTTTGCGGAGGTAACGACGGCACACCTCTCGTCCGCAATGTAAACCTTCGCGTGGAGATTCGGGAGGAATCGTATCTCCGTACGAGGCAAAGCGTCACATAATCCCGCGAGAGCACCAACATCAGTCCCCCCACTCAGCATGTTGTCTCTCGAGAGATCCGTAAGTAGCAGAATGGGAATATTGGCCGTACCTCTGCCACGCAGGATCAAAGCAATTCGTTCGCATGGGCCTCGCCCGACAAACGGTGAGCATATAAGCAAAGATTTCGACGCTTGCGCGATCAGACCATCGAAAGCGTTCATCCATGGAGATATCAGATGTTTAGGCACGGCTGTCCAACGTGACCGGAGTATCAGACTGCAGCAAAGCAGCGTCGATGGCGGCCTTTATTACACGTTCATGTTCTGAGACTTCGTCTGCACGGCATCGTGAACGGTAACCCGATAGGTCGCGCACATCAAACTCGTAGGGCGATCCAGGTCCCGCGGTACTCGAAGTCGAGTACCAGAACTCAAGCGGAATATCGGAAAGCTCATCTTTGTAAGCGTGAAAGATTCGCACCCCGCGATGCGTCAGGAACTCCTCCGGTTCGATCCATTCCCAAGGCATTGTTGAACTCCTTACCTATTCAATGGTAGACTCCGGAGCACGATCCTCCAGGCACACCGATTGGCTACTTCGTTCGGTGCTTCGTTACTTCCCGTCGAACTCTCATTAGCTGCGACAGGGCAACGGCAGTTTTCTTTCCCCCTGCTCTGAATTTTTGCGAAGCAAAAATTCTGGCGGAGAGGGTAGGATTGTTCGCCTCACGGCTCACTATCTTTAATGTGACGCACGTGCCGCCCGGAGGGCGCCCGCCCCGGTGCATGACATCTCTTTCTCCTCCGTCTGACCTCCCGGTTTGAAGATCATTATGTGAGGAGATTACGCCGGCGTAGAGCAAGAGTCAATAAATGAGTAACGTGTCCCGAGAATCTGACATTCAAATCCCGGCCCCGGTATTTGGTTTCGGTTTGACTTCATCATGGCCCCAGGGCCGGTCACAGGCCTTGGCCTTGAACGCGTCGCCTCCCTTGCATTTTTCATCATCCGTGCCCCATTCAATTTTCTTGTCCAGTTTTTTCAGGAGCGGGATGTGCTTCGAGCAATGGATGTAGGCCTCCTCCACCTCGACGACGACCCAGCGTTCCGGGGACCGCCCGCCGGTCGTCCGGCCGGCCTGGATCATCCCGGGCGTCGCGTCCCCGCGCGATAGGATTTCCTCATTCCCCACGATGCGGGCCCGGCCGTTGACGTGAAGACCCACCGTTGTTCCGAAGAAATCCACGAAGATCATGCCGATATGGGGGTTTTTCAGTAGATTGCCGACGCTGGCCATCACCCCGTTTCCCCGGTATTCCGGAAAAGCGAGCGTCTTATCATCCAGGACATGGACAAATCCTGGAAGCCCCCCGCGGAAAGAGCAGTCGCATTCCCCCTGCGCGTCCGCAGTGGAAATAAAGACCATCTCCTGACACGCGATGAATTCCCGCATCAACGAATTGAGATGGTTCAACATCTGCTGGTTGTAAAAGGCCAGCGCCCGGCGGGTGGTTCCGAATTTTTCCTGCGCCAGGTGTTCGCCTTCGGAGCCGGGAAGTTTCATAAGGTTACCTTTCTTACGGGCTGAAAATATCTGATAGAACATTCTTCCTACACAAACACCGCTCTACCACGGCGCATTTTATTCTTCACCTCGCGGCTCAGCGAGCCTTGTTCTTTTCGAATCCGCGAGACGAACGTTCTCTTCCTGTGTCCCGTACTTTTGGGATCGTGTGCCGTCCCCCATTCCATCATGTCAAGAAGTATCGGAACAAGGCCCAACCCCTTTTCTGTGAACATATAGATATCGCGTCGTCCGTCAGTCGGGTGAGGTTGTTTTGTGAGGATCCCGTGTTTCTCAAGATTTGAAAGACGATCTGCAAGAACGCTCGTTGTGATTCGTTCCTCAGACGAAACGAATTCTTTAAACGTGTGTTTTCCGAAATACATTATGTCCCGCAGGATAAGCAAAGACCATGGGTCACCTATCGCCTCAAGCGTGAAATTAACAGGGCAATGAGATTTAACATCGGTGCGTTTCATATCCACACCAATGTATCATAGATACTTGCATTATCCAAGTGAGATGTGGTACTCTGCACGAGACAAGGTTGATTAGACGAAAGGAACATAAATTTATGCTATTACAAAGTGCTGTTCACATTATAACATAGGAGGATTCATGAAAAACATACAAAATTCCGTTGCTTTGGTGACAGGCGCAAACAGAGGTCTCGGCCTCGCCTTTGTGCAAGAGTTACTGGCTAAAGGCGCCGCGAAAGTCTACGCGACTTCTCGCAAACCTCACAACTTCAATGACCCGCGTGTCGTCAATATCTCGTTGGATCTAAAAGATTCAGCGTCAATCAAAAAGCTAGCCCAGCTTGCTCCAGACGTAACGATTGTCATTAACAACGCAGGCGTATTTTTACACACAACCATATTGGATGCAGACATGGAGAATGTGCGTACTGAGTTCGAGACAAATGTTTTCGGTACGATTCAGGTTGCGCAAGTCATGGCGCCAGTTTTGAAGGCCAATGGCGGCGGCGCGATGATAGATGTGCTCTCGGCCGCGTCGTGGCTGCCGCTCGGCTCGTACGCCGCAACCAAAGCAGCTTTGTGGTCAGTCACCAACGCGCTACGCCAGGAGCTCAAACCGCAAGGCACGCAGGTCATTGGCGTACATCCTGGCCCCATTGATACCGACATGGTTCGTGGGATGGACGTACCCAAAGATAATCCGAATGACGTTGCACGTGCTGCATTGAAGGCCATAGAAACAGGCGAGAGCGAAGTCCTTGTTGGCGATTTTAGCCGCTACGCTAAAGCGCGCTTATCCGGGCCGGTTGACGAATTACGGCTTCCTGTGTAATAAATCTAAGTAGGGCAATTGCCCAAGCAAATAATTTAGAAAAAGGAGTCGCATCCCATGAATGATCAAAATTTCACCACTGCTTTTACGGCAGACCAAACTCCGGAAGAATGCTTCGCTGCCATCAATAATGTTCGTGGATGGTGGTCAGAAGAAATTGAAGGTAGTACCGACAAGCTCAATGATGAGTTTACTTATCATTACCAAGACGTCCATCGCTGCAAGATGAAGATAACAGAATTAATTCCTGGTAAAAAAGTCGTTTGGCATGTTTTAGACAACTACTTTAATTTTACTAAAGATAAAACCGAGTGGAAGGGCACGGACATTACTTTTGAAGTCTCTAAAAAGGGTGATAAAACCGAAGTCCGCTTCACTCACGTAGGGTTAGTTCCCGAATATGAGTGTTTCGATATCTGTTCAAACGCATGGGGCTCTTATATTAACGGTAGTTTACGGAGCTTGATTACTATAGGTAAAGGGCAGCCCAACAAGATAGAAAGCAGCCCAACCAGAAAGAAAAAGGGGATGGGGAAAAGGATTCTCTATGATTAAGATACCAGCCGAATCAAGTTGGGACGGTGGTTCGTCTCGTCGTCGAGCACCAGGCGGCGAGCTTCCGGCGATCAAACGCGCTCTTGTGCTCGAAGAAGAGAAACCAAGAAAACATTTCACAGTACAACAGAAGCTGAAAGCGAGGAAGATCAGAAAGGAAAGGAGCGAATCGCCATGATAAATCTTGAAGGGCAGAAGGTCGTCGTCACGGGAGGAAGCCGCGGGCTAGGACTCGGCATCGTCGAGGCACTGACCGGTGCCCCAATCCATCGCTTCTCTTTCGTCATCTTCTCTTCGCCTTGGTGGCCCACCATTTATGGTGGGGTCATTTGAATGATCCAAGTGAATTATGGCGGAGAGGCAGGGATTCGAACCCTGGGTAGAGGTATAAGCCCCTACAACGGATTAGCAATCCGCCGCCTTCAGCCAGCTCGGCCACCTCTCCGACTTCAAATTACCAAGGTCAGAAATATATCCTTTCCCGACCTCCGGTTCAAGCTCCTTTTCAGCCCGCAGGCAGATCTTTCTGGGCGTAGGTATTCAAATGAGCGGGGGATCAAACGAACGCACGCGGCCGACTAGCCGCAGGATTAGACCTCGATGACCTGGTTGCCATCCAACCGAAGCGTACAGCGCTTCTCGTCCTGAAAAAAATCGCGATACACCAGCCCGAAAGAGGCGCGAACGCCGGGATGAATTATCTCTTCGGCGACAATCCGGGCATCGGACAGTTCCTTGAGCTTTGATTCAACCTCCGCTTTCTCTTCTTCAAGGACGCGGAGCGACTCCGGGAGCTCGTCGAGGAACAGCTGGAGTTTGGCCATAGTCTGGCGTTTGGGTGGAGGGAGTTTGTTAAGCATTTCCAGTCTGGCCAGATTGGCCAGCGCGCTCTTCACCCGCTCGCCATCCCGAGTAACCCGGGCGATTTCCTGTACGGTGTGGAAAAATTGGGCGAACAGATCGGCGTTGTACCCCACGGTCAGCCGGGTGGATGTTCCGGCCGGTGAACCAAGCACAGCCGCCCGAATCTCCTTACCTGCCCGGATTTCCCCCCCGACGATTTTGCCGCGTCTCCCCTTTACCGCCACTTTCTCCTTCGCCGTCACCTGGCAGTTGATGATTTCACCGCCCACAGTCAGATTATGTCCACAACTGATCCGTTGTCCTTCCGCGTATTTGAGTATGAGATCCCCTTCGGCTTCCATAACCCCGGTGCCTTCCCCGAAAAAACCGCCTTTGACAAAGATATTCCCCTTCACGTGTAACTTGCAGTCCTCGACATTGCCGCTGACCTCAAGATCGCCGTCCACCGTCAATTCGAACCCGGTTTTGACATCCCCCTTGACTCGGACGGAACCGCGGCAATCGATATTGCCGACGCTGAAATCGACGTCGCTGTTAATCATCACCACATCGACAATCGAAACCTTGCCGTTCAGGAATTGGATGACGCCGCTCTTGGCCGCCACGAGCGACAGGCCGTTGTCCGCAAAAGTTGTATTTGCGCCATTGTTGAAGCTCAGGTCGCGACCGATCGGTCCGAGGATCTCCTTGTGGTGGATGGTCATCCCCGGTTTGCCGGTCGTGGGAGGGGTCTTGGTGACCAGCACCGTACCGGCCTCGCAGTTCTGGATAAAGCTGATATCCTTGTAATCGACATGACCGTGCTCATCAACCTTCGGCTGGTGCTGGTCGGTGGTGTTGAAGTGGTAGGTAAAGACGGCGTTCTGTCCCTTTTCGGGCAGAAGTCCGTCGGCCACTTTAATCGGGACATTGAACCGCTGTTGTGAAATGATCTCCTGCACTACGGCATCGTTAACGCCGTAGACCACCTCGGCCCGGGCCAACTCTTTGCGAATCTCGTCTTCGGTGACAAAGGGATCATCTTTGCCGGGCTTGCGGATCAACAACGATGCCGACATGGCGTCTTTGACCACAATCACCTTGACGCGGTCACGCGTTCCGATGGATGAAGTGTCACTGGCCACAGGTTGTCGCTCCGCTCTATTGGGTGGTGGGTGCGGATTGCTGGGCAGACAGAATGCGCCAGTAGGTACGCTCCACGACCAGGGCAATCTCGTGGCTCTTGAACGGCTTGGTGATGTACTCGTCGGCGCCCAATAGGAGGGCGTCCTTCACCGAGTACGTGTCGCCGTAGGCGGTCATCATCACTACCGATATCTTTGGGTATCGCTCTTTGACCAGCTTGAGTAGCTCAAAGCCATTGACTCCGGGCATTTTGATATCCGAAATGACGATCTCGACCCGCTTCTGTTCAAGCAGTTTCAGGGCTTCCGCGCCGTCCTCGGCCTGCAGAACCTGATACCCGTCGCGAGTGAGAATCTTCTCGACGAGTTTTCGCATCATGAGCTCATCGTCAACCACCAGCACGGTGATAGTGTTTTTCATCCGGCCCTCGTCCCCGTTGTCTTGGTCAGAGTACACTGTTGTCGCTCCTGCCCACGTTCGAATTTCACGTGAGCGTGGTCACTACTTCAGCGATGAATTCTTCGAGCATGATTGGTTTATACATGACCCGGCAGGCGCCCTGCACCCCGGCCTGGGTAACCAGTCGATCGGTCGCATTCCCGGTAATCACCATCACCGGCACCCTTGGCAGGAGCCGCTTGATTTCTATCAGCGCGTCCAAACCGGACATCTCGGGCATGATCAGATCCATGGTGATCAGGTCGTAGGTGGTCTCTCCGGCCTTGGCAATCGCCTCGGCGCCCGAACCGGCCAGGTCGATATCGAAGGCATTGGTCAGATCGCAGAAATCCTTGAAAACATCGCGCACCCACGTTTCATCGTCGACGATCAGCACGCGAAAGGGCCGACCGCGTTCCTTGGCCTTGCGGGCCAGTTTCTCCAAATCCGAAGTCATACTCTTGTCCATACCGTCCTCGTACTTGCGGCGCGCGGGTTCTTTGGGCAAACTTGGCGCAACTTCCGCTCTGCCATGCTATTATCGGTCAGTGGGCGCATTTTCTTCAGCGCCTCGGCGGGTCGGACTCATCCGACCTGAGTTGGCCAAGCAAACTACTGCACTGGCTCAAAATTGACTGAAGTTTCTGCTCGACATGATCCCGAGTCCCCAAACCCGAGGGAATCTCGTACACCATCGTTTCGGCGTTCCGCGCCGCGTTGAGAATGTTGGTCAGATCGCTCACCGCCCGGACCGTTCCGTTGACCAGCCGAATGAATTCCGGCTCCAGCCGGTCGAGCGTGGCCGAGCCCTTTTCAGCGCGGGCCTTGGCCAGGTAGAGGGCGATATTCAGGGCCAGCGATTTGACCTCCTCGTTGAGGGTATCGACTTGCGCCAGCAATTCCAGTTCGCGCGTGCGCATGCGCGCGGCGGCGGCCGAGGTCGGTGGGGGATTGGTCATGCGCGCCTCACGGTGCCACAGATTTGCTGAGGTTGATCATTCGCTCGCCGTTGCTCATGTATGATTCGCTGACGATGGTATTTATCTTCAACAGCTTCCGATTGGTCTCGCTGATACGAAGGGCGGCCTCTTCTATCCGCTGGAGGCGGGAGATCGCCTTCTGCGCCAACCCCTGATGTTCGATCAACAGACACTGCACGTTCCCCACGATGACGGCCAGCGGATTGTTGATCTCGTGATTGATCGAGGCGGCCAGCTCAGCCACGCTCGCCAGCCGTTCCTGCGCAATCAGGCGCTGTTGCGCCTGTTTCAGGCGACTGTGGGCTTCTTCCAGCTCCTTGTGTTGTTTCATGATGGTTTTCTCGAACTGGCGGCGTTCCACCGACACCGCCATTTGATCCGCCACCACCGTCATCAGTCGGACGTGCTTGTCCGTCAGCGCCTGAGGGGCCTTGCACCCGAGATTCAAGACTCCGATCACCGATGTTTCGATCAAGAGCGGAACGGCCAGCACGGTTGCGTAGTCTATGTCTGGATTGAAACCGTCGGCCGTGTGTCGTTCTGAGAGGAGCATCGGTTTTCGCGTCGATGCGGTCCAGCCGGTCAAGCCCTCACCGGGACCAAGGTGCAGGAAACTCAACACCTCGACGCGGGCGTTCAATGTCGCTCGCTCCTCGAGATGTTGATTCGATCCGTCCATCACAAACAGCGTGGCGGCGTCGAACGGCACCAGCGGCTGAATCCGCTCAAGCACGGCCGTGTACGTGGCGCGGTCCGGTTCGCGGGTTCGACACAACGCCGAGATTTCCGCCATCAGGTTGATTTTCTCCCAGAAGCGGGTCTGTTCCTCATCACCGCCCGAGCGCTTTGGCCTGGCCACCATATCAGCGCCCCTTCATCAGGTTTCCGGCCTGGCCAACCAGTTGATCGGCGGCCTTTTGCTCCAGACGAGCGAGGAATCGCACTTTTTCGACGGCCGTCAGATGGAGATCGGGATCGTGCTGGTCATCCTCCATGCTGGCCTGAAACACGCGCGGCCCGCGCAACTCCGTCATGAACGGCTCGGCCGCCAGCAGACGGGGTTTTTGAAGATCGATCAGACGGATTTCTCCCTCTATCACGCCGTACACTTCGTATTTCTGAAATATCAGCGGCATGAGGAACGTCTTACGCGACTCGAATCGCTCGCTGGCGACGCGGACAACCATTAAATACCGCCCGCCCGCCTTGGATCCCCAGCTGGTCAGACTGTCGAAATCACGGGAAGCTTCGGGAAACGGCGGCATTCGGCCGTCGATATCACCGGTCAGCGTGATGTCCATATCGGCCGAGCGGCCGAGCGTCACGGCCAGCTTCTCCTCCAATCGTGATTCGGACCATCCCGATGGCGGCGCGTCCACATGGAGCAGAATATCGCGCTTGGACCCGGCCTCCGAAGAGATCACGAGTACGACGCCCAGCATCAAGAGGGTGGCTATTGCGGATACTGTCCGCGCCCGCTTATCGGTCACTTTCAACATTTTCGCGGCTGACATATTTGCCCAGCACCTGACGAACACAGTCGTTGAAATTGGCGCAGTTGTCGCCCAGCAATTCGATCTCCGCCCGCGACATCAAGTCGGGCAACTGCGAACGGTTCAGAAATTCGATACCAGCGAGGAAGGTGCCCTCGTCGGCGTCCGACCGCTTGACCAGACCAAGCACGTTGGCCAGTGTTTCGACGCCTTGAAGCGTAAACTGCATGGCCACGAGATCGCCCTCGGCGACCGCCTGATCAAGTTCCACCAGCACACCACCGCCCGAGATGTTCAGGATCAAACCATTGACCACATGCCAGTCCCCTTCGGGCCAGAAATGGGCCTGGCGGTCTTTGATTTTTCTTAAGGTCATCGGCGCCGCAATTTCAAGGCGAATGAACTTGCGGCGGTTCTCCTCCTGAACCTTGAACGGTTTGCGCGCTTTGGGGGCCGCGCCGTGGGTTTCGACTTCCTTGACGAACTTTGCCTTTGGGCTGGTTTTCATACATCGCTCCTGCTATTGATTGAATTCCATTTCAGTGGGCCATCCGAGGATTTCCCGGTTAAGTTTTTCGCGATCGGCCGACGAGTAGTCAAAAATCGCTCCGGGCAGGTCGCGCCGACGGTCCTGGGGTATTGTCTTACTGCTCATTTCGCGGGTGATGAATTCCACTCCCGTGCGAAACGGCTCCATGTCTAATTGATACGCGTGGCACACCTGACCGAGAATCAGCGAGGGAAACGCCACATTCTGCAAATCCACCGTCATGAGGAGGTACGACCTCCGCTCAAGAGCAGTCGGCAGATTGACCATCGTGCCCCCGCTCGAAAAGTTGAGGGTGTCGGTTGCCACCCACCGCAATTGTCCGAGTCCCCCGCGCGAAGCCTGATTCACCGGGAAAACGGCCAGACGGATCGGCCGAACGAGGGTGACTCGGCGAAATCGGCGCTGGCGCAACGGCGTTACCTTTTCTTCAAGATGCAGGTAGCACTTTCCGCCTCCGGACCGGCGAAGTCTGGCCCGCACGGCCAGTTCTTCACCCCGATACACGCACTGCATGACGATGTTTTGATTGTTCACCAAATTTTCGATCAGACTGGTCGACCCGCCGCTGAAAATCTGCAGGTTGCGGTCCTGTACGGCGAGGACCTTGCTCCGCAATTCCTTGCCCGGGAACTGTTCGCTGTAGAGTTTGATTTCCCGTCCCACCAGTTCGGCCAGCTCCAGCCGAAGCATTTCGAAGGCGGACGATTCGGAGGGCTTGGGCGTCGATTCGTTGTCCATCAGAGAAGTCCCTTCTGACGCAAATAGATTTGCCGCTGGAAAATCCACACCACCAGCTTGTTCTGAACCGAACGATCGAATCGGCGAAGCTCGGCAGGCAACAGCGCTGATTCAGGGGCGCCGGTGGCGCGGTCCATAAGTTCGCGTATCAAAAATTCGAGGCCGAGGAATACGGCCTTCTCCTCGCGCATTACCCGGCGGCAAACTGCGAGAACAAACTCCGGCAAACCCTCGCCCTTAAAACTGGGCAGACGCAAGAGGAGAATCGTTCCCACCGCCACGAAATTGTCGCCGGCGATGCGCATGCCGCCACCGCTGATATCACACGACATCGCGTCGGCCCATTCAAGTGACCGGGGCCAGCCGGACCAGTTGGTGGTGGGACCGACCAGGGCATACTCCACTCTTTCGCGATATTCGATTCGCACGAACAGCCGGCGCTGGACCCGCTTGAAATTCCGCGGCAACGTCAAAAAGGCGCAGTTGTTGCGCTCGGGCCGCCGCATGATACGGGACTCAAACTGATATACGGCATCGTCGCGGGTGAATTGTACGACTACCGGTATATCCCTGCGCAGGCGCGTGTGACCGGACATGAACTCCGGTTCCGTCACGATCAGACCGTCATGTAGTACTTCATCTACCCGGCTGGCATAGGTGCCCGCATCGGCGCCATCGCCCACGATGATCAAGAGTTTATCCCAGAGTCTGAGCGCCTGCGACGGGGCTGAATTTTCAGTCTGCTGTATGCTCATCGATATTCGTCTCAGGCGGTTCGGGCGGCGGTCAGGGCTGAACGTCCCTGCTCCATTGCCAATTCAAGAATTTTGCGCGCCAGCGCCGTTCGGGACTGGTCCTGGCGATTCTGGTAGATGAACTCCTGCCCCGCCTTGATAGTACTCGAAAAATACTGTTTGGCCTGCTCGTAGTCGCCGATCCGTCGCGACAGCTCGGCAATCAGATACGACGCCTGAATTTGCTGGTTCCCCGGGGCGATATCCCGACCGGTGCCGAACGCTTCTTTGTAGTGCTCGACGGCCTTTATCAGCGCCTCCCGTTCATTCGTGACAATCCCCGGCCAGAGGCGCTGTAAACCGAGCAGAAAATCGGTGAACGAAGAATACGACCAGAACGACGCCCCGCCGTCGGCCGATTCGCCACCGAGCGCGGCGGCCTTGAATTCGTCGACCAGTTGAGTCAGCCGTCCCGTCTGTTGCTCGGCGGTGGTAAAGGTGTCGTTCAATTCGTTGAGCCGCGTCGAGAAACCCTCCCGGAAAGGCAGGATGCGCGACGCGATTTCAGCGGGAAGCTGATCCGTTGAAAATTGTGAGTTCACGGTGCCGAGAAAATCCCCCAGCTCGGGGCGGGCCTGGCCGACATGCTTGGTCAGTCGCTCCAAACTCTGCTCCAACTCCTGTACCAGTCCTCGAAGCATCACGGCGTGGGGATTTTCTCCCTTGCCCATCAGGCGGAATACCCAGCCGATGCGCAAGTAGAACCGACCCAGATCAAGCCGGCTGTGGCGTTCGAACAGTTGTTCGTCGTACACGGCTAAAAGCAGTTTGAGAATCGCCGATTCATTCGGATACCGCGTAATGTCAACCTTGGCGCCCAACTGCTTGATCGCAGAATCGGCGGTGGACAGATGCTCCAGATGTTTGTCCTTGATCGCCTTGAGTCGATAGGTGCGGAAGGCGTTGTCGTTCTTCCAATCCTTGTAGTCGTTGGTCAATTCGCGCGTGTAGTAGCAGTTGCCGCAGGTGGTCGTAAAGAACACCAGCGGGTTGTACGCCTGATAGCGCGGGAACCGCCAGGTGATTTCGGTGGGGCAGAAATCGGTGTCTCGATTCCCCTCCGAATACGCCCCGACTTTGATCAGTTCGCATTCGTTGATCGTCTTGCAGATCGGACACTCAATTTTCAATATCAGAAACGGGCTCTCGCTGGGCATGTCTGGCTCCCGCCGGTTAACGGTTCATATCCTGTCTCAACAGAGCGAGTTCTCCCTCGGTCATCTCGAGACTCTGCGTGATGTTGCGATTATCAGCCCCTCGTTCGATCATCTGGCGCGCCTGCCGAATGATTTCGACGCGGTTGCGGCGCCGGCCCCTGTCCGATTGACCAAGCGACGGCGGCGCGATGGCCGTTCGGTCCCGACTCGCACCGCCGAACGAAATGAATTCCACGTTGTTGCGAAGATCGAAACCGGCGCGCGTAGACGTCCCGTCGACGGCCGGTTTTAGCGGCGACGCGACCGGCGCGGCCACGGCCCGGCGCCGTGGAAACATCGCGTATACGGTGACGCAAAATCCCCCCGCCGCCAGAAGGGCCCCGGCGGTCAGCGCCATATCGATCCATTGATCCGGTCGAACTTCCATGTTCATATCCTGTGTCCTTATCCCTTCAAGTCGATGTGCGCGGGCGCCGCCGGTGCTTCCTCATCGGAGGCGTCCTGTGCTTTTGGCTTCGGCTGGTCGGGACCGGTCTCTTTGTCCCGGTCCTGTTGATTCGTCGTTTCATCCTGTCCGGCCTCGTGTGTCACGACCACTTCATCCTGTTCTTCCGGGCGGGATTGATTGTCATCCATCTGATCGTCGAGCATTTTCGCGAATCGCTTCTTCTTGTGCTTCTCCGATTCGTGCCACGGGTCGACCTTCGGCAGGCCGACATACTCTGTGCTCTTGTGTACAGGATCGATCGGGCTGTCCATTGCAGGAATTCCTTCTCATCCTTATGCGGTCAGCGCAAATTTCTCTTTGACCAGGTGGCGCAGTTTGGATACCGCCCGGGTGTGGATCTGCGATACGCGCGACTCGGAAATGGTCATCACTTCGCCGATCTCTTTGAGCGTAAGTTCCTCAAAGTAGTACAGCGCGATCACCAGCTTCTCCTGAGCGGTCAGACGGTCCATCGCCACCACCAGAAACGTGCGCAGTTCCCCCCGTTCGATGTCACCGAGAATCGACATCACGGCGCCGTCGTGGAGCGTTTCGATTCGCGATACCTGCCGGTTGTCGTCTTCGGGATAGATGATCTCATCGAGCGACAGAATCGAGGTCGAGGACACATCGTCGAGGGCGTGATGCAATTCCTTCTCCGTGATCTTCATTTGCTTGGCCAATTCATGCACCTCCGGTGGTCGGCCGAGTCGGTTTTCCAAATGCGAGGTCGCGCGATCTATTTCGCGGGACCGGGCGCGGGTCGAGCGTGGCACCCAGTCGAGAGCGCGAAGTTCGTCGAGAATCGCGCCGCGAATGCGCGGCACTGCATACGTCTCAAACTTGACGCCGCGCTGGGGGTCAAAATTGCCGAACGCTTCAATCAGTCCGATCACGCCGGTGTTGACCAAATCAGTCAACTCGACCGATCGCGGAAATCCCATAGCCATGCGAGCGGCGACATTGCGCACCAGCGGCAGGTACGCGTTCAATAGCTTCTGCCTGTCCTCTGGTTGACGGTGTCGTTTGAACCGGGCCCAGTCGCGCGGCGAAATTTCCGGCTTCGCCGCCTTCGGCTTTACAACGATCGGAGCGACTTGCGAGACTTTCACCCGGACCAATTTCGGTTTGCGTCCGCGTGCAACGACAGGTCGTTTCGTCTTAGTAACCATATGAACGTTATCCTTTTATATCGGCCGAAGCCGGGCTGTTATTTATTGTCGATGAGTGGGTTGCGAGAGAGTTCGCCGGCCTTGCCTCAGCCGTGACGGACCGTTCCCGCGCTTGACGGTGTTCCAACGCCAGCACGTCGACCAGGCGGTTAACCTGCTGGGCCACAAATGATTTGGGCTCTATTTGCGCAATCGGACGCTGGGCCGCCACGGCCTTCGCGACCACTTCATGCTCGCTTATCCAGCCGAGTAGCTTGGGCGAATCCCCGAGATATTGCTCGGTCATCACCTTGAATTTCTCGATGAGGTAATCGGCGTCAGCGCTCGATCGGGCACGATTAACCAGTAATCGACAGTCGATCTGGTGATAGACGGCGCGAAGATATTTGAACAAGCCGTACCCGTCGGCAATCGACGTCAGCTCCGGCACCACCACCAGCAAACAAATATCCGACGCGCTGGCGATTGTGGTCGCAACCGACGAAATACCGGAACTGTGATCGATTACGATCACGTCGTACAGCGCGCCGTCGGCCTGAAGACCGGCCATCACCTCGGCGGCATCTGTCACGGTCGCTAAACCGGCAATCGGGCCGGTCTCGGTCCTCGCCAGCAGATCAAAATTCGGATTGAGCGGAGTGACGGCCTGACGCAGGGTCAACTGACCGCTCGCATATTGATCCAACCCGTGCATTGCCGCGGCATTGGCCAGCAGATGCAGATTTCCCGCAAATGAATCGGCGTCGATCAAGAGCGTGTGCAGTCCGCGGGCCGAAACCCGCTCAGCCAGGTTGTACGCCATGACCGACTTCCCCACGCCCCCCTTGCCGGAGATCACGGAGACGATTAGCGGCGTAGCGTCGCCGGTGAACTGTTCGGTTTCAGCGAACCGCATGAGTTCCTCCGTTCGACAACAACTGCGCGGCCAGCGCGTTCGCGGCCGGAACGCGCAGACAATCCGCGCCGCTCGGCGAGTCGCTCAGCAGGGCCAGCTTTGCGCCGGTGACATCACAAACCGCAAACAGTCCGCCGATCCGATGAGTCAAATCCGTCATCGTCAGAACGACATGGGTAATCCCGAATACCGCCACGCGATCAGCCAGCGTTGCCAGATCACTGGTACGCCAGATCGCCGGAATAACCAGAAGAGCGTGGGTTGCGTTGAGCGCCGCGATATCTTCCCCCGATAGCGACAAACTGCCGGTATCGACCAAAACCACACCGGAGGGATCAACCGTTCGCAGAATTTTGGCCGAGCTGGGTGGGTTGTCGACACCGATTAATTCGGCCAGGCTTTGAAGCTCGTCGATTGCGCCGACTTTGCTTTGATGCACTCCGACAATCGTGACCCGCTTGCGTTCGGTCACCAGTTGCGCCGCCAGTTTGCCGATCACACTGGTCTTTCCCGCACCCGAGGGGCCGAGAACGACAACCCGATCTCCCGCATTGAATGAGAGAGTCGCATCGATGCGGGAGCCGATTTCTTCGCTCAGTATCTTTTCGAGTTGTGCCGTATCCAAAGAAGCCGAAGCAATGCGGCCGACGACATCCGCCGGAACATCGGCGTCCCTCAGGACACCTGTCAGACCGGCGTCTGATTCAGTCGACGAAGGCGTGACTGCCGACAGCGTAAGCAGGCGTTCCAACTTGGCATTGATGCTTGTCAGCGACAGTTCGTTGTCCGTCTCAGCCGATACACTTTTGGGAGCGGTGTCCGGGCGCGTCCAGGCCGGGGCAGTCACGCGACGCGCGGCCGGCGATTCTTTCTTCGTCGTCACGGTGGAGACTTGAGCGGCCGTTGGCTTGTCGAGGCAGGCGGTGACTTCATAGTCATAGCCGCCGGTTTTATTGGAAACCCGTCGGGTCTTCAGCACGACCGAGTCGCCGCCCAGTTCGGCGCGCACTTGTTTGAGCGCGGACGTGTTTGATTCCGCGGTGAACGTTTT
>JBGOTX010000003.1:0-16238 GCA_041476705.1 Candidatus Zixiibacteriota bacterium | reverse complement strand
TTCTCTTTCGCTACATGCGCGAGCTGGTTGACCTCGGATATATCTACATTGCCCAGCCGCCGCTCTATCGTCTCAAGCACGGCAAGACCGAAATATATGCGTACTCCGACGACGAGCGCGATCGCCTCTTGAAGAAGATGCCCGCCACCGGAGTCAATATCCAGCGGTACAAGGGGCTTGGTGAGATGAACCCCGAACAACTCTGGCGCACCACCATGGAGCCGGAAACCCGGACTCTCCTGCAGGTCACCCTCGACGATGCCGCCGAGGCGGACCACCTGTTCACCAAATTGATGGGTGACGAGGTCGGCCCGCGCCGGGAATTCATCGAGCAAAACGCCCAGTACGTCAGGAATTTGGACGTGTAGCCAGAAGATGTCGGGACCGCAAGGGTCCCGACCTACTACAAGAACCGGGAAACCGGCGGCTCCTTTCGGTGTTATACCAGCATGGTGAACTCTCAACCCGGAGGAATCATGCGCCTGTATCACCGATTGGCAATCGCCGTAGTTCTGCTCTCAGTATCGCTGGCCGGTACGGTCGGCGCTTTTGGATCAAAGGAAAAGACCCCCGAAGAAAAGGCGGGCGAGGCCTCGCGCAAGGCGACCTCTGCCTACAACGACGGCGTCCGGTACATTGATCATGCCAAAGAGATCGGGCTTAAGGGTGATTCCACCTATGCCTACAATTACCGAGCCACGATGGATGCCAAAGTCCGACGCGACTATGAAAAGGCGGTCGCGGTGTTCCGGAAAGCGGTCACCCTGAACCCGAATTTCAAGGAAGCTCACAATAATCTTGGGTACTGTTATCGCAAGTTGGGGAAACTGCAGGAGTCGCTGGCAGCGTACGACAAAGCGATTGCACTTGACTCCAATTTCACGCAGGCGCGCGAATATCGCGGCGAGACTTATCTGGCGCTGGACCAGTTATCCAAAGCCGAAGGCGAACTTGAATTCCTAAAGGCGCTCAAATCTCCGTTTGCTGATCAGCTGAATAATTCAATCGAATTGTACAAGCTGGCGGAAATTGATGAGGCGGCACATAAGGTCAAATAATCCGCAGGAAGAATTTGCGGTCGTCTCTTAGTGGATCGCGGTGACGCCGGCCGTAATTTCAGTGATCTTTTTGAAAGCCGGGCGATTCGGAACGCGCCGCCACGAGCCGCATGACATTCACAATCTCCCGGGCGCACTTCTTGATTTTGACCTTCCCGCTTTGCTCCGCCTGACACCAGGAGTTGAGGACTTCGCGGCCAGTGGCGTCTTTCAGCACGATCCTGAGTCCCAGAATAATATATTCCTTGGCTTTACCCTTCACCGCTTCTGTTTCTTTCTGCCTCTGGACTTCCACATCGCCCGACGGAAATCGGCCGGTATTCCGAATCGACTCGGTGATATCGGCCGCCCTGCTTACGTCACGCGGTCCCGGCAATTTGAAGGACACTTTCTGCTTTAACACAACCGTTACAGCGACTTCACCGACATAGGGTGGATTTGAAAAGAAGGTCGCCGGCACCTGCTCGGCCAGTTTCCGCTTGAGCTGACTGCAAAGCGTATCAATTTTTTCCTGGGCTTTTGGAAGCGACGGCTCTTTCGGTTTGATCAGTGAATCCAGACGCTGAGTTTTTTCGATCTCGGTGGAATATTCAATACGCCAATTCGTAGTCTTTTTTTCAGCCGGGCCTGCAACCGCTGTTCCAAAGCCGGCCAGACTTAGCGACACGACGACAATTCTCAACAAAGGCAAAGAGCACCTCCCCAGGTAGTCTTCAATACCTACGACTTGTCTTCCTCTTTCGGCGGATTCAGTACCTCATCCGGTATCTTCACCTTGGGCAGAAAGACTCCCAGATACCGCTGATACCATTTCCACTTCTTCTTTTCTTCCTTATAAAACGCCTTGACCCGCTTTTCGCGGGCCAGCGAGACGGCGTCGAACGCCTCAATCCTCTGAATGAGAATCTCTATGGTCTGCCGCTTTTCCAGCGCCGTGCGAAGGGTGTCATAGTCTTTCAGATTAAACAGCGACTGGACGATCGGCTCGAAGAACACCATCGTCTGAGAGCCGATATAATTGAGCGGCTTGACCGACTCCAGAAAGACAATCGCGGGGACGGTCATCGATTTTTCGACCACTTTCCGGGCCACTTTTTCGAGCACCGCCAGTTCTTCCTCGGGCAAAGCTCCCTCTTCGGGTATGTGCATCGCGCCTTTGAAAAAGCTCATGAAGAGGCCTCACTGGAAAGATCGGTGTTGGCCAACGGCGCGGCGTTTCGGCCGATGTGGGCGCGACAAAAGACCGTGACCGATTCGCGATTGTCCGCAAACATAAGATACAGGCCGCGGAAATTTTCAAGCCGCGATGGTTGCGCGAATGGCGACAGAAGAATGCCGTTCTTATCCGGGTAACAGCTTCGGTAGAGCGACCACTCCTTGGTAAGCGTCTGGGTAGTTGTTTTCACCGTGATCTTATGGTCATCCAGCCGATACCGCGTGGGGAAATAGAATTTGGCCAACGACGCAACCATGACGATCGCCGCCAGTACCGCGAACGCCTGTGAATCCGTGGCCATCCTGACGGCCGCCACAACCGCTACGACAAACAAGCTGACCGCCGCCGAAATCCATGGTTTGCGCTTCACCGGATGCACCATCCATTCAAGCGCATCACCCCAATCGGCCGCCTGTTCCAGCGATGGCTTTTGGTCTGATTCGTTGGTCATCGTGATTCGATCTTCTTCGTCATGCGGATTTGTCGGGCAGGGTGCGGTACCGTTCCTGTTTGACTTTCTCGATCCAATCCAACAACTCTTTCGCCGTAAACAGTTTCTTTTCTATCAGGAGTCGCACTAAGGCCTCCTGCGCCAGATTGTTGGAAAGAGCCAGTTCCTCGAAGGTGACATCACGTTCTTTCCCATCGACCACCATTTTCAGGGCAACTTTATTTTCAGCCACGTCGGGGTATCCTTCCTGTTCCATCGCCGATGGTTCTTATCGGAATATACGAAAGCGCCAGGCCGGAAGAAACCGGCGGTTGATCGAAAGTTCACTTTGGGGAAGATGTCGAACTCGACATTTCCAGCGGCAGGGCCTGTCCGGACTGGACCCGATAGAGCGGTAGAGCGGTGTTTTCACGCCAGTCGCCGAACCGGATTGGCCCGGCGGTGCCGGCAAAATTGCCGACTTTGGACAGCGATGCCACCAGCTCAGTTCGGGAAGTCGCCCCCGATACGATCGCGTCGCCCAGCAGGCGAATCGCATCGTACCCAACGCATGCCAGGCGCGGCGGTTTTGTCCCCAATCGTTGCTGATACACCGCGCTAAAGGTCACGAATTGTTCGGTGTTTTCATGAAGAATGAACGGCGATGGAAACACCGCCTGCCGGGTGACATCATCGCCCATTCGATAGATCAGCGTGTCTCCCCAGCCGTCGGAACCAAGCAGACCTGCCTCGAAACCGTAAAACTTCAATTGGGGAAGTATCTGTCGGAGTTGAGCGGCGTCGCCGGGCAGGAACAGACAATCGACATGGACCGGTACGCCGGCCGGGTCGATCGTGTCTCCTTTGGCGTTGATATAGTAAATTGAATCGGACCGGAGTCCGAGAAACAACGCTTTGAGGTCTCTCAGGTACGGCCCAAAGTCCCGATCCCGGGTTCGATAATATTCCACGGCCACTACTTTGCCGCCCCGATGTTCGAACCGTTGGGTGAAAGCCCGCACGATGGGAAGAACATTCGGCTCGGTCGAAGTGATAATCGCCGCCGAATCCGCTTTGAATACTTCGGCCGCGTAATCAGCCATGGCGATTCCCTGCAGTTCGACATTGGCCGCCAGTTGGAATGAAGTCTTGCTCAACGATGTCAACCCGGCGTCGGTGGCGGCGGGAATGATAAGCGGCAATCGGCCGCATCCGATCGCGGCGGATACAACCGCCGATTCATCGCTGGTCAGGGGTCCGATAGCCGCCAAAACGTCCGAGGAATCCAATTGCCGGGCCAAGCGGGCCGCTTCAATCGGATCACCTTTCGTGTCATACGACGACAGCGTAATTTGAATGCCGCGCTTCTGCGCCAATTCCTCAGCACCGATAACCGCTCCCTGCATGATCTGCTGGGCGAATGCTTCCAGCCCATTCGAAAACGGAAGGAGCATGGCGACATGATATTCTGCTTTGATCGCAGGTTTCGACGTCGTGCCTTTGGACGAAGCCGTCGAATCCGAGCATAGCGATATCAACTGCCTCCTGACCGCTTGTTTCGCATCGGGAACCCCTTTAAGCAACTGCCGGGACAACAGACATCGCTTGTCATCGGATAACCGCGCAAAGAGCGGGCGGTCAAGCGACACCTCGGAGGCATTGTTCAGGGCCCCGGTGAGCGAAGTTACGATGAGTTTTTGCAGGCGGTCATCGCCGGCATCCCGCCAGGAATCCAGCCAACCCGAGACCGCGCCGTTGACATCGGCCAGTGCGTATTTACTTCCGGCCTGGAAATATTCGGCATACGGGCGAAGCCGCGATTCAGGAAACTGGGTGATGACTTTCTGCAATGTGGCCGAGGCCTCGGCATAGGCGCCGCGATGGTAATCGGCTTTGCCGGCGGTGTACAAGAAGAGATCACGGTTCTTTGATTGGGGAAATCGGTCGGCCAGATCCCGGAAAACGGACCCGGCCGCTTCCCATTCACTCGCCTGCATGAGGCGCTGCGCCCGATTGAAGGCATCAACGACTTCGGGCTTATCGACAATCCTGTCGACCCCGAATGCTCCGCCCGACAAGAGCAGTATCCCTGCGAACGCCGCGAAAAGAAGTCGCATGATCATTTACAACGAATACTTGCCGAAATCCTCGGGATTGATATTCTTCAGCCGGTCGCGAAGCGATTCGCGGTCGGTCGGAAACGGCGGCTTCTCGGACGAATCGTCCATGCGCATATTGAACAGTTCCTCATTGACGTAAATCGATGCGCCTGTCTTGAGCGCCAGCGCTATCGAATCCGACGGCCGGGCGTCGATAGTCGTCAACTGACCGTTCGTGCGCAGGTGAATCAGCGCGTAAAACGTCTGATCCTTCAACTCGGTGATCTCCACACGCTCGACCAGCGTGTGCAGACCTTCAATCATGTTCTTCATGAGGTCGTGGGTGAGGGGGCGCTTCGAGCCGACGCCGGACAGCTCCATAGCAATAGCCCAGGCCTCGGCATGGCCGATCCAGATCGGCAGTACTTTGTCCAGCCCTTCGGGCGACAAAATAACCACCGGCGTGTTGGTCGTCATGTCAAGCGCCAACCCTTCCAGTTTGACCTCAAGAAAATTCATACATCACGTCTTCTTGATCACCCACACGCGAAGGTTGGCCGTGACGTCTTTGTCGCACTTCACCGGCACGGTGTAGACGCCCAGCGTCTTGATCGGCTCTTCCAATTCGATCGCCCGCTTGTCGACCAGAACCCCTTCTTTTTCCAGCATCTCGGCGATATCGCCGGTCGTGACCGAACCGAACATCTTGTCTTCTTCGCCGACCAGCACTTCTCGCGACAGCGACAGTTTCTCGATCCGATTCTTGACGATTTCGGCGCCCTTGCGGCGCTTGCGGTTCCGAACTTCTTTTTGCTTTTCGATCTCGCCGATCGACTTCAGATTGGCGCTCGTCGCCGCGATCGCCAGATTGCGCGGCAGAAGAAAATTGCGGCCGTAGCCGGGCTTTACTTCAACCGTCTGGCCGGCCTGACCGACATCCGGCACATCTTCTCGAAGAATCACCTTCATGACATCACCTCTACCTATAATATAGCGTTTCAATTACCGGCATCAACGGCTCTTTGAGCGCGGTTCCGCCAGTCGAAATAACTGTCGATGAAACCGAGCATAGCCACTATGAGAAAACCCAGCACCTGGGTGAAAAACAACATGACATACACCAGCGTCCGTCCCAACACACCGATCCGCACGCCTCGCAGAAAATGTTCGACCAGCGCCATGCCGGTAATCGCATACACGATCGCCAGCGCCGCCAGAAGATTATCCGCGATCAGTTCCATGCTTTCGCCGCCGAACAGCCGCAGGGCCGATGCGACCAGCACCGGAACCGCCAGACCGAACGGCGCTTTCCACGTGATAAACGCCGGTACCACCGCCGATTGGCCGGACGGCGCGACCACCTTGCGGCTGAACCACGCATATCCGAGGCCGTACTGCATGGCGGCCCCCATGACGAAACCGCACGGCATCAGCCGGACCAACAGGTTCAGAACTTTTCGAAAGGCATTCACGTATTCTTCCACATTTTCAGCCGTCGTTCCGCTCGCCAGTAATTGGCTTCGCGCGTCCTCAAGCCATCCATCGGTCCACCCTCGAATACCCTCGGCCAGCGCCGAATAAATGGGCGCAATCTGCAACACGCTGAATCCGATCACAATCAAAGCTCCGAGCGCAAACACTGTCGCGAACGAACGCCCTGTTCGGACCAGATACCCGGTCGCCACTGTTGCACCGATCAGCATGAACCAGGTCGTTATCCAAATCCACAGCGATTCGCCGGTCACCGACCCGATCGAAAGTCCGAGCGCAATCGCCAGACCGCCGATCACGTACGGCCATTGTCCGGCGAATACCAGCGCCGACAGTCCAAAGTACAGGTAGACCGTCAAGGCGTATATTGCGACCGACACCAGCAGAGTGATCGCCGTTCCCGGCTGTCGGTCGACCGCACCGAACATCAGCGCCGCGAACGCGACCAGCGCGATCGGGACGCCGAGGCGATAGCTCCATCCACCGCCGGTCATGTCGCTGTTGACACCAGCCGACACTACTCCGGCGCTTAGCGGTACGACTCGGACGAAAACGGCATGATGGCCATGTGTCGTCCGCGTTTGATCGCCACCGTGAGCTTGCGCTGATGGTTGGCGCAGTTCCCCGAAATCCGGCGTGGAACGATCTTGCCGCGTTCCGTCATGAACCGGCGCAGTAGCCGTTCATCCTTGAAGTCGAGGTACTGAATCTTATTTTCGCAAAAGCGACAGAGCTTGCGACGCTTCTTCTCTATAAATTCTGCCATTGTTCACTCCCTTTCTTAGTCGCGTCGACGACCGCGCGACGGGCGGAAATCGTCTTCTTCGTTGCGACGTCCGCGACCACCGCGGAAACCGCCTTCGCGCATTTCGCGACGGGCCTCGGCCGCCGCCTGATCGGCCCGGTCAAGACTCGTCTGCAGTGCCTCGCGCGCTGTGCGTATCTGCTCCGGATCGCCCTCGTACAGAATGGTCAGATACCGGATGTACGCATCTTCCAGATGGTAATGACGCTCCAGTTCGGTGTTCAGCGTGGTCGGACCTTCGAAGATCAAGCTGGCGTAATACCCCTGGGTCATCCCCTGGATGGCGTAGGTCATGCGACGTGTCCCCAACCGATCTTCGTAGACGATCTTGCCGCCACGGCCGGTGATCAGATCCATCACCGACTTGACATGTCGCTCAATCGTCGCTTCGTCGCTCTGGGGGTTGACAATAAAGCAGGTCTCGTACAGTTTCACTGCACTTCCTCCCTGTGGACGTTAGAGTTAACGGCCCCGTCGTCACTCAGGCGAGATCAGGCGGAGCAGGGTCACTATTAAATTTTGACATCGCCAACTCGAGGCGATGTTGGACCGCAAATATAACTCCTTCAGCCGCAACCGCAAGCATCTTCTCGACTATGGGCTTTTCGGGCTTGGTGAACCGCGACAGCACATAATCGATCACTTCACCCTTCCCGGAAGGCGCTCCGATGCCCAGCCGCAACCTCGGAAACGCTTGTGTCCCAAGGCATTCAATGATCGATACCAACCCGTTGTGGCCGCCATCCGACCCGTTTTGTCTGAATCTGACTGCTCCAAGGAGCAGATTGAAATCATCGACAATCACCAGCATCTCGGCGGGAGTGATCCCCAGCCGCTCGATCAACTCCTGCGCCGCCTCTCCTGAACCATTCATAAACGT
This sequence comes from Candidatus Zixiibacteriota bacterium, assembly GCA_041476705.1. Lineage (GTDB taxonomy): Bacteria > Zixibacteria > MSB-5A5 > GN15 > FEB-12 > JACRAV01. Next base: position 8,259 of record JBGOTX010000003.1, on the reverse strand, counting down.
GGTCGGCTTGGCCAACACGATTTCGCGTTTGTCCTCCCCCTCACCGACTTCGGCCTTGAACCACTGATAATGCGCCCGTTCGCGTTGTGCCTTCGCTCCGAGCTTTTCCACGACCCGATCCACCACTTCAAACCCAAGGTTGTGCCGGGTGTGTTCGTACTTCTTGCCGATATTGCCGAGGCCGAGGATGAGGGTGAGCATAGGGGGAAGATAATGGAATTCCCGACTACGAATCCACAAAGAGATGGCGTGCATGAGCCGAATTCTTTAATTAGTCGATATGCGTCGAACAAAAGTCACCTGGGAAAAGACAGCCGAAGGGATTTGGGCGCCAATTGGTTCTGTCACCGACAATTGGAATGCCGCGACTCTGAGCTCTTCGGAATTCAGGGAGAACGCACAATCCATCACCAGATTGTACGGCGATAGCAATATCACGATTCCCACAGAATCGGATTTGGCTCTACTCATTCGAAGCGCAAATGAGCTGAGCGAAAAGTGGCGTCCAAACGAACCTATCCCCGGAGACTTGTCAGAATTGCTTTTCCGAGCGCTACACTTGAATCGTATAGCAATTGCATTAGAACCTTTAAGACACTTTTCCGGCAGAAGTAAGTATCTATCCGACTTGATCGGGGGGACACTCGACTTCTTTGACCGTACTCCTTCACACGCTAAAGATACTTTCTGGGAAATCGAGTTTTGGTCCTCGCTTCTGAAGCAAGCGAATACTGCTAAGTTGATCGATCCACCAGACATCGTCGTACAGTGGAAGAATCACAGTCTTGGAATCGCTTGCAAGAAGTTCTATTCGGAGAAGCATGTTCAAAACAAGATGTCTGAGGCCGTTCGTCAAATTGCTAATACCTACGATATCGGAATCGTTGCAATCAATATTGACGATCTTGCGCCAAGCGATAAGTACCTTCAACGCCCGGATCAGTCGACACTCCAATCGACTCTGATCGCAATGAACAGAAAGTTCTTGAGTGATCACGAGAGGCATTTTCGGAGGTATCTGTCGACACTTCGGTGTTGTTGTGTAGTGGTCTCGACTGCCCTCATAGCTGACGTCAAGACTGGAAGTCCCAAATTGGGCAACGCAACGCAGAGGACGGCGTGGATGATACCAGACGTCGACTCAAGAAAGCGGGCCGTGATCAAAGAACTCTTTGACGTGGCTACGATCTAGTATTTGTAGTTCACTCGTGACTTCGCGGATGATAATTCTGCCGCCCATGTGCCCGTCCACCTCGAAGACGAAGTCTCGTAGGTCGAAATCCCCTGCCCCGAAGGGGTCGAGCACAGCGAGAGGTTTCGACATCCACAAAAATGCGTCAGGTGGGAGCACCTGACGCCACCGGCATTCTTTGATGTTCCGGCAGGTCTTGCGACGGGAGATCGTCAGATCGACCGGTGTGTGACCTGTCGGCTACCCGGAGCGTCAGGTCACGCCGGCTGAAGCCGTCTAAGACCTGACGCAACCTCAACAACGTAGTACATATGTCGTATTATAGGGCTGGACACCGTCTTTTCGGCCGGTGTGACATTTAAGACGTCTCCCTTTTTCGACTCCGCTCAACCCGACGTTATGGTATCCTGTTACAACTGTCCTCCTATCATTCCCGCCCTCCCCTTCTGTCATTCCCGCCTCCGAGCGGGAATCCAGCCCCCGATATGACCGGGTACAGGTCAGTCCAATCAGGATTGTTCTTTTCGATCAGCTCCAACTTCCATGCCCGTCGCCACCGTTTGAATTGTTTCTCTCGGTGGATCGTCTCGTACGCATCCTCGGTGTATTCGAAATGGACGAGGAGATGAACTCGGTACTTATTACTGAATCCAGGCACTGTTCCGTTCTTGTGTTGCCAGACACGGCCGACCAGATCATTTGTCATTCCGACATATTCCGACATACAGTGTCCCGTTGCGTTCACTCGCCATGATGTAAACATAGTACATATGTTGTATTCAGGGCTGGACACCGGCTCTTCGGCCGGTGTGACAACTAAGAAATAAGACGGGCAGACGAGGACGTCTGCCGCGCACGAACAACGTTAAACGCCTGCTATTCGCGTCAGGTGGGGGCACCTGACGCCACGGTTCAAATCACTCTCTCGGCGTGCCCTCGGCGGAGAAGCGGTACCCCACCCCCCGAATCGTCTCGAAATACTTGGGGTTGCGTTGGTCGTCTTCGAAAATCTTGCGCAACTTTAAGATGAAATTGTCAATAGTCCGGTTGGTCGGATAAATATGATACCCCCACACCGCATCGAGCAGTTGATCGCGGCTGACCACCTGTCCCTCGCGCTCGACCAGATACTTGACCACCATGCATTCTTTGCGCGTCAACTCGAATGTCCCGGCTGGGCCGGTCGCCTGAAACGTCTTGAAATCGATCTTTCGGCCAGCCCACTCATATGATCCGGAGAGCGTGTCTTCGGTGGCCAGCCAGGCCTGACGGCGGAATATCCCCTGCATCCGCGCGAGCAGTTCCTGTACATCGAACGGCTTGGTGATATAGTCATCCCCCCCCGCCAAAAGCCCTTCCACTTTCTGCTCGGTCTCGTCGCGCGCGGTGAGGAACAAAATCGGAAGCGTATATCCGTGCTGGCGCAACTCCTTGCAGATCGACAGACCGTCCTTGCCGGGAAGCATGATATCCAGCAGTACGATGTCAAAATTCCCCTTGGCAAACGTGCTCACCGCCGCAAGGCCGTCGGCGACATGCACCACCTGATACCCCTCGGCCTCAAGATTAAGAATTAATCCGTCGGCCAGATTGCGGTCATCTTCGACCAGCAAAATAGTTTTCATATCATCCGTTCGCTTTCAGTGTGACAGTGAAGCGCGACCCCTGTCCCGGTCCGTCCGATTCCGCCCTGACTGTGCCGCCGTGCGCGCGGATAATCTCGCGGCACAAGTACAAACCGAGTCCGGTGCCGGAGGCCGTGCGGGTCATTTCATCCCCCACGCGGTAAAACCGATCGAACACCCGCGCGAGGTCTTTCTTCTCTATGCCGATACCTCGATCACCGATCTCGATCATTGCTTTGCCGTTCTCGGAGCGAAGTTTGACCGAAACAACAACCTGATTGCCGTCATGGTATCTCAGGGAATTTTCCAATATTGCGTCGAGCGCGCGTCCCAGCGCCGGTTCATCACCCTTGATTTCAAGCCCGTCCTGAATATCGATTTCGATCTTCTTTGGTACATCGAGTGGCGCCCGGTCAAGCGCCTGCGCCCGCTCGCGCACCAGCGCGCTCAAGTTGAACTGCTCCGGATTGAGATGATATCCGTGCCGCTCGAACTTCCCCGCCTCGAGGATGTTGTGCACCAGCTTTTCAAGCCGGTTGGCGTCGTCCTTGAGTCGCGGAATAATCTCCTGCTTTTTTTCGGGAGAAATCTTGGTCGATTGCAGGGTATCCAGATAAATCCGCATTGAGGCCAGCGGCGTTTTCAACTCGTGGGTGACGGCCATCAGAAAATTCTGCTGATGGAAAGTAAGTTCCTCGGTGCGAACTAGCGCCCGGTACATAAGCCAGATGCCGAGTGCAAATATAATGATGAAGAACGATCCCTCAAGCCCGACCATGACTTGTCGCTGAATTGCTTGCCGGTGAATCTGTTCGATAAACTCAGCTGATCCGCCGAGCTCTGTCGCCACGCGGGCGTTCTCCGCCACCAACCGGGCCATCAGCACCACCCACCAGACCGCCTGGGCCAGCAGGAAAACCACCATGACCATGAAGAGCGTGAACGCTTTGCGCGGTGATAGATTCATTGCCAAATCCAAAATCGTACATCAGTTGTGATTGTAATATAAATCGCCACAACGGAACGCGCTATGGTTAGAGTTTGACCCGGTTGAGCCGGAGGGCGTTGGTCACCACGAACACCGATGACATGCTCATGGCGAACGCGGCGATCATGGGGGACAACGTCATGCCGAACGCCGGATACAACACGCCGGCGGCGATGGGAATGGCTACCACGTTATAGGCAAAGGCCCAGAAAAGATTCTGGCGGATGATTTTCATGGTCCACCCCGCCAGCGAGAACATGTCGGTGAGGGTGCTCAAGTGCGGACGCACCAGCACGACATCGGCCGCCTCAATTGCGACATCGGTGCCGGACCCCATCGCCACGCCGACATCGGCGGCCGCCAGCGCGGGGGCGTCGTTGATCCCGTCGCCGACCATCGCGACTACCAACCCCTCTCCGCGATATGAATTCACAATCAACTGCTTCTTGTCAGGGCGGATTTCGGCCTCGACCTGCTCGATCCCGGTATGTTTGGCAACCGCTTGCGCCGTGACATGATTGTCGCCGGTGACCATGGCCACACGGGCGAATCTTTGCTTGAGAGCGGTGACCGTCGCGGGAGCTTCGCTCTTGACTCGATCCTCGAGCGCGATCAACCCGATGAGTTCACCGTTAGAGGCCACAAATACAACGGTGCGCCCCTTCTGTCTTTCTTGTTCGGCCAGAGCGGCCGCACCGGTCAGATTGATATTAGTCGAATCCATGAGCGATTCCGTGCCGATAGCGATGATTCCGGTCGCGGTCTCAGCCGTCACCCCGAATCCCGGGCGGGCAGTCACGTTGCGGACTTGGTGCGGTTCGAGTTGATCTTTCTTCATCCGACGGGTAATGGCTCTGGCAATGGGATGCTCCGATTGACTTTCAGCAGAACCGGCGATGGCCAGTACACCCGATTCACTCACGTTCCCGGTCGACCGGATCGAAACAACCTCAAGTTGTCCGGTGGTCAAAGTCCCCGTCTTATCGAATATGATAGCCGTGACTTTGGACAGACGTTCCAGAATGTCGCCGCCGCGAATAATTATCCCTTCGCGCGCGGCTCGCCCGGTTCCAGCCAGCACCGCTGTCGGGGTAGCCAAACCTAAAGCGCAGGGACAGGCGATAATCAGCACCGCCACCACCGATTTGACCGCCAACGGATTCCCCGGCGCCAGCCAGAGCCATCCGGCCAGCGTGAGCATGGCGATGGCGATCACTATCGGTACAAAGACAGCAGCCACCCGGTCGGCCAAGTCTTGCACCGGCGCTTTGCGCGCCTGGGCATCGGCCACTAATCGGATGACATTCGCGAGAAAACTGTGTTCGCCGGTCGCTGCGACGGAGAGTTTGAATGCTGAATTGCCGTTCACCGATCCGCCGAGCACGGCCGCTCCGACCTTTTTCTCTACCGGAACTGATTCGCCGGTCAGCATAGATTCATCAATAGTTGGCATTCCTTCGGTGATTTCTCCATCGGCCCCAATCCGTTCCCCCGGCCGGACGAGCAGGATCATCCCCGGTTGGGCCGCGGCGGCATCGATTTCAATCTCCACGCCGTTAATAAGCGCGGTCGCCTTGGTCGGTCGGAGGCGCAACAGCGCCCGGATTGCCTCGCCGGCCTTCCGCTTGGAGCCGGCTTCGAGGTAACGACCGAGCAGAATGAGCGTGACGATCATCCCCGCCGAATCAAAATACAGCGACTCTTCACGGCCGCCGGCGATCTCGATAGTCGCGTACAAGCTCCAGCCGAACGCCGCCAGCGTTCCCATGGCGATCAGTGAATTCATGTTGGCGCGAAGGTGTCTCGTCTGCAGGGCCGCATCGCTCAGGATTTCCCGACCGGCAATTGCCAGAATCGCCAGAGCCAGTAATCCCTGTACGACGGCATCGACCAAGGGCGGCAGAAGCGGGTGATGGTGCATAAACATCGGGGCCATAGCCAGGACCAATAGCGGGACCGACGCCCAGACGGCAAGCAACAACCGCCGCCGTGCCCCACGCACTTCGGTCTCGCTGGCCGCCATCAGGTCCGGCTGGCCAATTCGGGCGCCGTAGCCAAGTTCTTTGACTCGGGAAATAATTCGGGACTCTTCGATACGGCCGGGATCAAATTGAACCGCCGCCGACGCGGTGGCCAGATTGACACTGGCTGACTGGACACCATCAAGCGACCCCACTCCGCGCTCAATCGTGCTGACACAGCTGGCGCAGTGCATGCCGTCGATTTTGAGGTTCAATTCGGACTGTTTAGCCATAGTATGCAATATAACGGAGTCAGCCGGGCATGGTTGCGGAAAGGGCGTGGATTACCCCGAAAAGGTTTCTTAAAGCTGTTGGGAGACACCAAGAAAAAAGCTCGGCGAGAGCGCCGAGCTTTTGTGCTTTACATCTTGTTGAGGATGAAATTCCTCGGATCAACGGTCCGTCCATCCTTGACCACCTCGTAATGTAGATGCGGACCGGTTGAATGCCCGGTCGAACCCATGTAGGCAATCAAGTCTCCACGGTTCACGTTCTGGCCGACCTTGACCAACGCTTTGGAAAGGTGGCCGTAACGGGTCTGATATCCGAACCCGTGATCGATCACTATGGCTATGCCCAAACCCGGCGTCACTCCACCTACGTCAATTACCCGCCCGCAGGCCGGAGCGGTGATCGGGGTCCCGATACGGTTGGCGATATCCATCCCGGAGTGCATCTGCTCTTGGCCGGTGAATGGATCAAACTGAATTCCAAATCCGCGCGAAGTCCAGCCCTCAGTCGGCCAAATCGAGGGAGTATGGTCCAGCCGATCCTTGACCTTAATGACCGAACGCTCAACTTCCACAAACTTCTCGGCCTCAAACCGTGACAGCCGCAGAAGTTGATCGAGTTGGACCTCGGTCCGGAACTGCTTTTTGTCGGTCTCGGACAAAACCAGCGGATCATACGAGCCCGGCCCACCGATACCAAGCTGGCGCTCTTCGGTGTTGATCTCAGGCAGGTTGAATAAATTACGGATGGCGACTTCCTTCTGGACCAGAGTGCTGTACCTCGCCTCGGTCTCGGCAAGGCGGTCGGAGAACTGCTCGAATTTATCGTGAAGTCGCGAGTTCTCCAGCTTGAACTGGGCCAGGGCCAGTTCCGATACTCGGGCACTGAGGAACTCAGCGCCAAAGAAGAGACTGGATACGACAAGAAACAGCGCGATACTAGCGGCTATGTAAAAGAACGCCACCGGTATGCGGATCTGCCGGGATATGCCCGACGAATCCGGTATGACTAAAAAGGTGATCTTCTTCTTAAACATTCATCAACTCCATGAACCACAAGCAGATGGAGAGTAACTCCGGCGATCCCTCGCCTGTGGGCCAAATGCTAAGCCCAGAAGGTACCCGCGCTACCAGTGGCTGTCAAGTGAAAACAGTTTACTTGATGAGGACGTATTCGCTCTTGAGAACCTTGTTGATCACGCTGACTAACTTGTCCGACCCCAAAGTCTGGAGACTGTACAGATGCCAATACGTCTTTTTTGGCAAAAGCACCTTCTTTTTTTTGTTCTCGGTCATGTCCATACTCCTTACGGTCGGACCATCCAGCTCCAGAGGAATATGGCCGTTACACCATATATATATCGGGCTACGGATGGCTAATCTTAGTGCTCGACCGGTATTACTGCATACAGGGTGCCAAACCGATCCATCCGTCGCAAATCCGAAGGGCAAATGATAAGAACTTGCCATACAAATACTTAACATAGCAATTAGACTGGATTTACTTTGCATTTGTCATAACTCTGGCCCGAATTGCAGGGTAATGTGAACTTTCCTTCAACAGCCAGTCCAACAGTTGAGCGGTCGAGCCGGGGGGTAATCGGTATGGCTCCGGTATAGTATTTCGGCCCACCAAGCGTATTTTGCCAGATCCACCTGCCCATGCCAGAAATCGGTTGCTGGATGTTGGCGGACGATCACGGATTCCGACTGAATGGCCAGCCGACACCCATACCGGCGTTTTCCACCCGGCGGTGATTTGACGGATCCGGATCGCCGGTGTAGATTAGACACCCATAAGATCAAGCCGGCGAGTAAGGAGAAAGATGACTTCACTGAAAGACAAGGTAGTACTGATTACCGGGGCATCGTCGGGAATAGGCGAAGCCGCCGCGAACAAATTCGCCGAGGCCGGAGCGCGGCTGATCCTGACCGCGCGGCGGTCGGAGCGGCTCGACAAGTTGGTGGCTAAGCTGAACGTTCCCTGTCTGGTTCGGAAACTCGATGTCCGCAGTCGTACCGATGTGGAACGGATGGTGGCTGGGTTGCCGTCGGAATGGCAGGCGATCGATATTCTGGTCAATAACGCCGGACTGGCGCGGGGGCTTTCCAAGATTCACGAAGGGGATCATGTCGCCTGGGAAGAGATGATCGACACCAATGTCAAAGGTCTCCTATGGGTCAGCCGGGCGGTCATTCCGGG
>JBGOTX010000002.1:0-19270 GCA_041476705.1 Candidatus Zixiibacteriota bacterium | reverse complement strand
TTCGCATCAGGTTGGTTTAATCAGGCATCGCACGAATGTGTTATGCGGACGCACTGCCTACTGAAATTGTGAAACTACCGGCTCGGGCCGACAGATAAAGCGGAGTTGACTTCACTCTCCCCAAACTTTTGTGGCCTTCCAATTCCCGATCCGATTACACTATGCCATCAGCGACGGAAGGCGTTGGAAAACAATGAGATAATCGGAGTCTCAGAAACGGAAGTGACATTGTCACGCTCAGCAAAGATGGGCGGGTGACAAGGCATCTGGTTGGCGGCCAACCACCGACGGTAGATGTTCGCATGTTTCCTTGCGATGAATATGGCAGGAACCCCACAAATTATGGTAATCAAAGTTCACCAGAAGTCTTGAGATGTTCCAGCGTGATGACAACATTCCCCTTCTTATGCCCTTTGTCGACATACCTGTGGGCCTCGGCAATTTGTTCCAGCGGATAGCGTCTATCTATGACCGGTTTTATCCTGCCCGCCTCCAAAAGTTCTCGGAGGAAGATCAGATCTTTAGTCCTTTCACTGACGGGCCTCAAACCTGTGGCCGCAATCTTTGCCTTCTTGCCGCCGAACATTGAAGTCCATAATACATGTGGGAAGATTCCCGGCCCAATACCCGCTTCAAGAAAGATTCCTTTTTGCTTTAGCGAGCTTTTGCAACGTGAAAACGAAGTATGGCCGACCGTGTCAAAAATAATGTCGTAAGAATGACCGATTTTAGTGAAATCCTCGTTAGTGTAATCAATTACGTTTTCCGCTCCCAGGGATTTCACCAATTCTAAATTCGTGGTACTGCATACGCCGGTAACTCCCGCCCCAAAGTAGTTGGCAAGCTGTACCGCAGCAGTACCTACACTTCCGGAAGCTCCATAGATAAGAACTTCTTGTCCCGCTTGGATGTTTCCCTTATCTCTGAGGAATGGCAATGCTGTTAGTACTCCGTCACAGCTAGCGGCAGCTTCATCATAGGTGATATTGGGCGGTTTGATTGCCAGCGTCGCCCCTTCTTCAGAAAGACATATGTACTCGGCATTGGCGCCAAAACCGGTACCGGCAGATCCAAAGACCTGATCACCTTCCTTGAATAGTCTGACATTCTTGCCTATTGATTCAATCTCCCCGGCCAACTCTTCCCCCAGGGTAGTGATTTTGGGTCTAACTAGACCAGTGAACAATCTTGAAATTAGTGGCTTACCCTTTCGAAAGGTGCACTCCGTCGCCGTTACTGTTGTCGCATGTATTCTGATCAAGACCTCATTGTCCTTGGGAGCAGGCTTTTCCACCTCTTTAAGCTGTAACACTTCTGGTGGTCCATATTTTGTGTATACAACCGCTCTCATGAGGAACCTTTAAGAATACTTGTACCCGTTCATTTCACTTGCAATACCCGAACGTTCATCGTAAACCCTTATTGACGTAAAAGATGCTGAAGATTAAGCGGCACTTTGCCTGACATCAACTAGTTTTAATTCGCTGGAAAGCTAATAGGAATTCCAATATCGAAGGATTACGTTATGCGCTTCGTCGGGCGTGATGCAACAATGTTAGAACTATGGCGGGCTCTACGAGACGAGTTCCGCAACTGGATAATGAGCGCGGCCAGATCTTGCGGCCCCAACCTCACTCTCCCCAAATTATTGTCACATTCGACTGCCTGATGAGGTTTCGCTGTGCCAGAATAGGCGGAAGACGATGGAAAGCAATTAAGTAGGAGAATATGGACGAGTAGAATTGACATAGCTTTGGACCAATAACTGAGGTCTGGCCGTTTTGACCTGCCATCGTAAGCAAAGTGCGATTATGGTCGATTACGTCAGTAGTATCCGAGCTTTTTCCTCAAGACCCAGTGCCCCGAGTGTGCGCGTTTTATTTCAAGGGCAGCGAATACTTCGCCACCGCCAGTTTGCCAATCAGCTTTCCCATCGCCGTGCCGACTTCTGTGGAGGTGCGGTAGTGCACGCCGTCATAGATGCGGGCGTTCGCCACCTCATGAACGAAGTCGTCGATGTTCGTCCAACTCCGCGTCGCGCCGTCAGCGGTAACACTAGTCGTCGTCAAGGTCGGCATGGAACCGGTACCGATCTCCGCTTGCAGCACAGTGCCGACGGTAGCGGAGATGATGCAGTGAGCGCATGGATATTCGGGGTGTAGAGGTGTGTCAATAAATGGTGTCCACGATGAATCCCGTTCCGTCGCGTCATTGCCGTCTATGTCGCCATTTCGGATTGCGGTGACCGGCCGCCAGAAGTTGTAGTGGTATTTGGCGTCGAACACGGCAATCATCGCGTCGTCCATGGCCTGGGTCACTGCCGAGAACAGGCGCGCGTTCTGCGTGACCTCCCGTCCGGGCATAGCGGCGACTGAACGCACGACCCCGTGATAGATAGAGGGAATCGTAGTTTCCCAGAAGCGGGCTATCTCGGTCTGCTCGGCGGTGCGGCGAGCGCTTTTTTTGCCGCCGAACGCCTTGATCTCGTTGTAGTCGCGCGCCCATAACGCGCTCGTGAGTGCGGGCGGTGGACCGGGACGGAACTGGTCAGGGCTGGTCATCAGCCACGGCTTGCGCTGCGGCCACTGCGGGACTATAGGGATGACAGTTGGAACGTAGACGCCTGCGGTGGTGTGCGGCCGGTACGTTTCCCCCGCGGCAGCGCCATCATCGGCACACAATGTCAGAATCGCCGCCGCCGCCTTTTCGCCCACCGCGATGCCCGCGGTCTTCGCTGTGCCGTCGGTTATCGGAGCCAAAGCCGCATGGTAGGCGCTGTCGATTGCTGCCTCTTGCGACGGCACGAGCTTCGCAAGCGTGACGTGGTTTGCCGCCGCGACTGCGGCATCGACTGAGGCACCAGGCGCTGCTTCTAGTTGCAACCCCCCGGCTGGATAACGCTTCGTGATGGCGTTCACAGCTTCATACACTGCCGTGTGGACGATCGCCAGCACCCGGATGGCGGGTGGTGTCCCTAGCTTGGCCTCGACGATGATCTCGCAAGCCTTGATGTTACAGTCGGTGACTGCATCGGCCCACGCCATGGGGCTGACGAACAATAAAGAGGCGACAAACAGTAATGCACTCTGGTGGTGCTTCATGGAGTGGTTCATGCGCGTTCCTCCTTGCTCAAACCTTTCTCCCAAGTGTGCGGCATATTCGGAATATGCTGCAAGGGCCTAACAATGTTTATATGGTTTCTTCATAACTCACCTGCGACTCTCCTCTACAGATCGTCCATTCGACTCTTGTCGCCTTTACCGCAAATGTTGAGCGCATGTCTGTGGATTGTCTTGTCATCTGAATCGTCGGTGGTAATTGCGACTTCTACCGTATTCGAACGCGATATTTTGGGGGCTTTGAGGGTGTTCTTTCAACAGTTTTTCTCGCCTCAAGATCAAGTTTGACTGTTTCGCCATACCAGTTGATATTCCCATCGAAGTTGCCGCGCAAGTTCATCTTAAGTTGATTCATCAATTCATCGTGAGTGAGTTCTGGCCGTCATAAGAGCGACAGAATTTCTTTCTTGAGCAATTCGTACTTCACCTTGCTTATGTTTCTTCCACTCTCGCCAAGAGGGTGATTGGTGAGAAGTTTTCCCTCAGTCCTGTTCATTCTTGATTGGCTTGTCTTCATCTGTAACTCCTCAACGTCGATCCTGGTTTCGTACGAAAGTCCCAGTGTATCAATTACGCGTTTTCGACTGAACAAACGTTGCCGCGGCTCGTCAGAATCCTGAGACAAATATCTACTTATGAATATACCGTCATCGACATGAGTTTCAAAGGAAAAAATAGACTAACACAGTCTATAAGCAGTCCCGACCTCACTCTCCCCAAACTTTTGTCGACTTCGACTTCTCTATTCGGTTACACTATGCGAGGATCGACGGAAGGCGATGGAAGGCAATCGACTGAGTGTGATTATTGGCGTGGATTTGCGTTAGTCGCCGTACTGGCAAACCCACCACGCAGTTACCCCTGCCAGCATAATTGGCGAACGGATCGATATCCGCTCATTATTAATCCCGTTTTCCCCCTGATCTTGCCCGCCATCTCGGGATAAACATAGGTGTCCTGCTCCGATATCTGACATAGTCCTCACCCAGCCGTTTGACGAGCTCCGGCTCCTCGACAGCTTTGGTCTCCCATGCGAAGAACAAGATAAAGAGAGGGGTGACAAAGAACACGAGTGACACAGAGCGAAACAGCAGGCCCAGTGCAAGCATGACTAAGAAAATGCTGTCGAGCATAGGATTCCTGCAGAATGCATACGGGCCGGTGGTCATTACTGTGGGAGGCGGGTTGAAGGGCACTGGCGTTCCCCTAAAGCGAATAAATTGTCTAAGCGACCACGCATAAATGGCCAAGCCTATTAGCAATAGGGGCAAAGAAGAAGCGATGTTCAGGGGTACGGAAAGAAGGGGCGGAAGCTTAAAGAACCAATCCGCCAGTAGGGCCACGGCGACAAATAGTGCGATGAAAGAAAAGGCAACTACTGCCCCAATCGGGGTAAGAATCGTCCGGACGCGCCTACCACCTGTGGCTATGCGATAGATGAATTCAATTGCCGTATTGTTGAGTGTCATCGATTGTTCTGCACCTCTTAATCGTGAAGCCGTTTGCGCACGTTCAACATTCGAAATAAGACATACTCAACTTAAACGCAACAACTTCCTTTACTGGATTCTGCCAAGCTAATTGTCCCGTGTCTGAAGAACTCTCCGATAAGAAACGGTCGCAACAATGGTTAGCTCCGGCTGCTGACAAGAAAATAGAGATTAACGTAGAGTACATGGACCGACAAATATGGCGGGCTCTACGAGACGAGTTCCGCAACTGGGTGATGAGCGCCGCTTGAGTTTTCAGCCCCAAACTCACTCTCCCCAGACCCGTGTGACGTTCCGACAGGGAATCGGTTGCAGCGTGCGTTGAGAGTCACAAGTCGTTGAAAAACAACCTATTCTCGTCGATGGAGTAAGCCAATCTGGTGACTCTCTGCACCGTATATCGGTAAATTATCGTATTGCTCCCAAGCTAACCCTGAGATTTTCGCCCAGCCCGAATATGAAGTCTTTCGGGCGGGATAAGGTGCCACCGACAATATTCATCGCCGTTACACCACTCTCTTGTCCCTCCCGTCCATCCCGATTTCTCCACTGGGGGGTTAAGGACAAAACCGCCGCACGGGGAAAATGCCGTGCACAGAAATCAGCGGGAGTCCCAGGATATGCCGCACCATTGAAGAACCTCCTTCGATCGCGGTACCTGTGACAATTTCTCCTCTCCAGAGTGAAAAAACCGGCCGGCACAGATTTCGACCGGCAAGTGATTCAGAACGAAATTGAGACCTGAAGGGCGTACAGGTCGGAATTGAGCTCCTCTTCCGCTGCGGCCCGATTGAATTGTCCGACCAGCTTGAGGAGGGTCTGGCGGTCGATCCGGTGACCGATTCCAACTTCGATCGTTTGGACTGAATAATCCCATCTCTGATTAGTCCCGGTGCCCGAGGCCATTTTGAACGGCTGATAGAAGTTGTACCTTCCAGCCAGATACCAGCCGGGCAGCACCTTGTACTTGGCCTCGGCATACCCGGAAACGACTTTGAGAGTTGGGACATACGGATGTTGCCAGTAGGCATAAAAGGACTCAAACCGAAATTCAAAAAGGCGATACGCGCCATAGAACTCGTAGCCGATGCCGCCATTCATGTACGAACGATACGCTTTACCAGACGGCAGGGAATCGGCAAACAGTTCTTTGGCGAGGTAAGGGCCGATGAAGGCCGAGGTACCCACGACCAGACCCGGACTGAAATAGTAAACCAAATGCGTTGTCACCTGTGGGATATTCTTGTACTGCTCATATGTTGGACGACTCACCGAACCGGTAAGCAAACCGAGTGAATAGTCAAGTTTTCCGGTCGACCCAAATAATTCCGCCCCCGTATTCCAGTATGCATCAAAGATGACGGGCAATCCGGAAGAAGTCCGTTCATCTGCCGATTGGAGAAGATCATTAATTGAATGAATAGAATCGGGACCGCCGGGAGAGTAATTCGAATGGTAATTGTACAACAATGGTGTACCGATCAACGGGTTCTGATTGCTATAGGTGCGTCGACCAAAAGAGCCGACCGTAAGGGGAATTAGTCCGACCTGAAGATTCAAGTACTTGCCGGCGAGGTGTCCGAAACGGGCATACGCCCCATAGATTCCGAAATAGTATTGATCGAACATGACTTGGACGAAGGCGCCGTTCTGATTTCCCAGTGGGGCATCGAAAAACAGTCGGGTTCTGAGTGTATGAAAGTTGGAGCTTGAGCGGTAGGTGGTGTTAAAGTAGTCATCTTCGACGGTACGTTTCAGAACGAAGTCCGACAAGCCGCTCACTTTGATTTGTGCTTGGGCTGAAACCGTGAAGATTATGACCATCGTGACTGAAAGCGCCCAGTGAGTACGCATACATTTCTCCTCAAGCGGTCTGAAGCACCGGGGACGTAACGGCAGTCGCCGGTGCGATCGGTAGTTCTATTCTAAAGCGGGTGCCGACGCCCGTTTCGGATTGTACGGAGATCGTTCCCCCGTGATCTTCGACAATCTTCTTGGTAATTGCCAGACCAAGGCCGGTGCCGCCTTCCTTATTTGACGTGACGAACGGATCGAAAAGGGTCGATCTGATTTTTTCCGGGATACCAGGACCATTATCTACGACCTCTACAACAAATTGATTAAGGTCAGTGCACTGCCAGACAATATCCACCCGGCCGCCCGGTCGCAGGGCCTCGCGTGCATTATTCAGAATGTTGTCGATGACCCTCCGGAATCGATGCTCATCCAATTTAACACGCGTCAAAGCGGGACCGGTTGCGGCGAGCGTAATCCCTGCGGCATCGAACGCGCTCTGATGGAATCCCTTGACGGTGGCGAAATAGTCTGTAGGATCAACCTCCGAGATATTGAGGCGGCTTTCACCTCGGCTGTAATCAAGCACATCCCGGGTCAAGTCGACCATCCGGTCTACCTGATCGTGAATTGTTGTGCAGTAGCGGGCCAATCTTTCGTTTTCGCGGTCTCGGGTTCGAATTAGATCAACGGTGCCACGTATGACCGCCATGGGGTTCTTGAAATCATGAATGATTCCGGTCGCCAGCTTTCCCACGGCGGCAAGTCGTTCAGAGGCAATGGAGGCGCCATGAGCGGCTTCGGCCTCCTGCCGGCTGGTCACCAGGCGGTCGCGCATCTTTTCAAATTCGCCCGCCAGATAGCCGAGCTCATCTTTGGAGCGGGTCTTGATGGTGAAGGCCAGGTCGCCGGCGGAAATCTTTTCGGCTGCGTCGACCAGCAAATGTATTTGCCGCCCGATCCGGCGTGTCGTAAACCAGTATATGAGCACCATGGCGAGCAGGCCGCCGAAGATGGCGAGAAAAGTGAGATACTGCGTAATCTGAGACTTGATCGGTGAAATGTGCGTATCCAATGATGTCACAAAAGTTACGAGGGCAGGCGATTCCGACGCACTTAGCGAGGAGTAAATCAGTTCGCCGGACGGCAATGCCGTCTCTGTCATCGGGGCTGGACCAGCGCACAATTGGGCCATAAGCTGGGGCGAATTTTGCACCTGAGCACAGAGCGTTGATGCAGTTGCCCCAATGATTCGCCCCTTCCAGGAAAGGATGACATCGAATCCGGTCAGCCGCTTGAGATCATCGGGCAGAGATTCGGCCAACGGGCTCCCCTCGGCGATCCACCCGACCGTATTTCCCGAACCGTTGGAAATGGGACTGACAAATGTCTCAATCATCTGGCCGCGGATATTAAGATATTTGACAGAAGTACCATATACCGGAAGTGCGAACAGATCGCTGACCTGATTCGGAGTGGACAGTTCCCCCGAGTCTGAGAGAAACAGAATCTTGCCCTGGCGATTGGCAACGGCAACCAATTGCGCCGACAGTACCCGCTGGTAGGTCGGTAATTCCGCACTAATCGTCGCCGAATCCTCAGTTTCAATCGCGGCTACGAATCGGGGTGACTGTAGCACTGATTCCAGTTCTGTCTTTTTAGCCAATCTGTGAACTGTGCTGTACTGGTCCGTAACTGCCTGGGTACGGTCAAAACGCTGGCGAAAGAGGTCTTCCAAACCGGACCGGACCACCCGCGACGTGATCAACTGTGTACCAATTATGAAGACCGCTATAACCGCAGCCGTAAAAGCCAAATAGCGCTGGGTGAGGGAAATGCGGAAGTTCATCGGATATCCACCGTCAAGCTATCCTGGGTTACCGACACCGGTCGCTGAATTTCGGGAAGATTCTCCTGCCAGACATGAAGCGTGTAGTCCCCCGGTTTTACGTTGGGGATGCGAAACGCACCTTTGTCATCGCTGACCGCGAAATAGGGGGTGGGGAGGACATGGATGTAGGCCCGCATCGAAAAATGAATTTCGCAGAAAATGTTTATGATTCCGGGCTTGTCCAGAGTGACATCGGCGGTCTTGCCTTTGGGGTATCGTCCCAAGTCGAACCTCTTTGTCTTGGAGTAGGAGAACACATTATGAAAGAAGGGGTCATTGTTCGGGAATGAAACGGTGGTCCCAACGGCGACCGCAAGAACTGAAGGAGCAAACATCATGTCCTTCTGGGCCATGGTCGGGTGCTCTTTGGGGACTTGGATGGGTGGCAAACTATCGCCAGTCAGGTAGACGACCGAATACCGGGCTGGATTGCAGACGCAATCGGGGCCACCTTCGTGACGAGGAAGCGCGTCTCTTCCAACATAACGGTCCACGGTAGCAGTCTGTTCTACGGTTGCGGCCGGGCGCCTGACTGTTCCGGAGATGTCCCCCGCCCAGATTGAAGACGGGACGGCACTCAAGGCCGAAATTATCAAGAGCCGGCAGTACCGGCGCCCACAATTTAACAGGGATTGATTCACTCTATTATTGTCGGCGGGGAGGGCGCATTATTTAGGCGGCTGGGGGGCTGCATATTCGTGGGCGGGAGTCGGGGATTGGGGCGTCCTCTTAGAGATTGACGGTGTCGCGTCAAAATAATATGGTATCGACATCCCATCATAATTGGCGAGACTTGCCCCATACATTCTTGTTGAAAAGCACAGAAGTCCGGGCTACTTTGAACTAAACCTTAAGTCAGTAAGGCCCCGGTCGGTGAGACTAAAGGAAACCATGCGACCTAACACCCATTTTTGAATATTTGAGGCGGAGCCACAACCATGAGAAGAGCGTTCTTGAATATCCTCATGACTCCCATAATCAGCATCGTCGCCGTAATCAATTCGGTCACCGCTCGGGAAACTACCAATTTCTTTATCATAAGAGTTGTCGATGACCAAACTGGTCGCGGTGTACCGCTGGTGGAGTTGAAAACCACAAGTCATTGGCGCTACTACACGGACAGCTATGGCGTCATTGCTTTCAACGAACCAAGTTTAATGAATCAGCCGGTGTATTTCACGATCTTCAGTCACGGCTACCTATGCGAGAAAGACCAGTTCGATAATCGCGGTGTCCTGCTCCAGACTACTCCAGGGGACAGTGCAGTAATAAAGATGAAGCGCCTCAATATCGCGGAGAGGCTATATCGCATAACTGGCCAGGACATTTACGGATCAAGCGCCAGTCTCGGCCGCCCTATACCTAGCAAACATTCTGGGCTTAATGGGAAGGTCACCGGACAGGACACTTTCATTGAAACAGTTCACAAGGGAAAGATATACTGGTTCTGGGGAGACACCTTTGGTCCGGCCAATTTCAACGGCGGCGCTTCTGGGGCGACGTCAGAGTTGCCCGGCAGAGGCGGCCTCGATCCGAGCGTCGGAATTGATCTTACATATTTTGTAGACTCGACCGGGTTCAGCAAGCCCATGTGCCCGATCCCGGGTCCAGGCCTTGTCTGGATAGACTGGCTGGTCACGGTCCCTGATGGAATGGGTAGTGAAAAGCTCTACGCGAAATTCTCCAGAACCAAGACTTTGGGTGAGGACTACGAACGCGGTATCGCATTGTTCAATGACTCGTTAGAGATTTTCGAGAAAGTCGTGAGTGTCGATGCCTGGCTCGATAAAGTCCATTCATCAGGGCACCCTCTTCGTGTTCGCGTCGACAACCACGAGTATATCTATATCATAGATCGCTACGGTTTCGAACGGGTCATCGCCGATAGCCTGCATATTACGAACGCGGCAAGTTACGAGCATTTCACCTGTCTTGCCGCTGGCGTCAAATTCGACAGCGCCGCTTCGATTCTCGACCGTGACGCCAAGGGGCAACTCGTCTATGACTGGAAGCCGGCTACCGACGCTTTTAGTCGCAAACAACAAGCACAATTGATCTCCTCCGGTAAGGTCAAGCATGTCGAGGGTCTCTGGCTATCGCGGGACGTCGAGAGCGGCCGATCCGTTGCAATTGATCCCGTTTCAGTCTTCTGGAACGGTTTTCGTAAGTGCTGGGTGATGCTTGCTTATGAGTTTTGTGGCTCCGTCTGGTACTTCGAGGGCGACACACCGATCGGCCCTTGGATTTACGGGCAGAAGATAGTCTCCCATGAGAACTACGATTTCTATAATGTTGGCCAACATCCACTGTTCGACCAGGATGGCGGGCAGACAATCTATTTCGAAGGAACCTACACCACCGGTTTTTCCGGCAACACTAACCCTACGCCCCTCTACGACTACAACCAGATGATGTATCGTCTATCCCTGGACGATTCCCGCCTTTCATTGCCGGCACCGGTTTATCGAGTGAAGGATATTCAAGGTCGGGAACGATATCTTATGCGAGCGGCAATTGATTCTCTCAATCTATGGGATCGAATTCTGGAGATTCCCTTTTACGCCATCCCGCCGGACCGAATCGCGGATCAAGTGATTCCGGTACACTCTCAACCCGACAAGAACAGCGATAAGTTCACTCTTGATGGACCGGCCGGGCGATCTGACCGCCCCAGCTTCTATGCTTTGCCTGCCGTCTCACAGCCTGCGGCGTTTGCTGATCCAATCACGGGCACCTGGCAATGTGTGGCGAAACTTTCTGACGGTTCGGAAGACTCAACTCAAATTGAATTGACGCTCAGAGATCACACCGTATCCGGAAAGGATATCACCAAGGGCGATTTCCGCGATGGCAAACTTGACCTTCAGATACAGGCCTATGGCTTCACGATCAACGGCACATTGAATGATGGTCGTCTCATCGGATATCTCGTGAAACAGGACGGCAGTGCCAGGGGTAACTGGGTCGGACACAGATTGAATCAACCGCCTGACAAATCTTTCTCTACTGCTCTTGTGCCGCTCTACGAATATCTGGACACAACTTCGGGGCTGCGGTTTTACTCAGTTGATCCGGGGCTTGGTAGCAATCATGTGAATCGGTCTGCAAAGCCGCTTTGTCGGGTTTGGAAAAACCCCTCCTCGCTGATGCTCCTGGACTACAAAGCGAAACCGACTGCTCTGCGAAGCCTCTGATTGTTCAACGACCGTTGACGAGGGTAGCTCATGATAATAGATCTATTAAATCTACAATGGCGGGGTTGACGAGACTCGAACTCGCGACCTCCTACGTGACAGGCAGGCGTTCTAACCAGCTGAACTACAACCCCGACGACTTATCATGATCCACACGTCGCCAACTGCTTCTGAATACAGCCGGATCAACGCTGAAAATATCACTGGGCGGTACTAGATTCGAACTAGTGACCCTCTGCGTGTAAGGCAGATGCTCTAACCAGCTGAGCTAACCGCCCGAATCTCCATAACCGCTCTCGTGATCCCCGTTTCCCGGTCCGGCCGTCACGCCGTCCCGAACGGGCCAGCTAATATATGTCGGCTCCCCAAAATAGCAAGCCCAAACCCCTGCCCAAGGCGGGGGCGAATTCACCTGCTGTCAAATGCGGGAAAGAAAGCCGGGAGTCAGCTCTTCGCCACCGGCTGGTCTGAGGAACTGTCCTGATACGGGCGTCCCTTGACCAGAATCGCGACTGGAATCAGCACGCAATAAGCAATGACCAGCAGTATCGGGGCCATCGTGATATCACCGGTCCCCAGCAGAATGTATCCGATAATCATCACCGCGAGCGCGACGCCAAACCAGATGTAGTTCTTCTTGCCAAAGGGCCACTTGACCGTCTCCGGTACCGCGGCGGGAGCTTTTTTCTTGACTGGTATTGCCATAATAGACGCAAAAATACCGGTTATCCTCGCGATGTCAAGTCATTTGGTGACGGTGCGGGCCGCTTTTGGATTTGAGATACATTGCCAGCCCCGCCGCCCAGACAAACATGAGCATCTGGCGCGAAGTCTGGCCGGCAAAGGGAGTATCGAACATCGAAGACACGAGATAACCGATCGTTGCGGCCAACGCCCCCAACGCCAGTCCGCGATCCTCCGGAGTGAGCGCCATAGATCGGTATGCCCGCAGGCAATATCCCAGAACCGTCACCCACAACGCCAGAAGAAAGGCCGCACAGGGGAATCCAGCTTCGGCGGCAACGGTCAGAAAATCGTTATGGGCGTGCCCCTGGATTGTGGCATCGGGAATATCCGCCGGCATGACCTTAGCGTACGCTTCATTCATGTGCCCCGGTCCGACGCCCACCCACGGGTGATCCCGAGCGACCCGGAGCGAATATGTCCATATGAACAGCCGTGAACGATCGTGTCGCATCGACAGTTCCTTGCTCATGAGTTCTCTCGACCGGACAAACAACCCAGACTGAAGTCCGACCGCGATCATAATGCTCAATGCTACCCCGATGCCTATCAGACCCCGTTTCGAGCGGAACAAAAAGGCGAGAACGATCAGGGACAACAAAACAGCCAGCGCCGGGCCGCGTTCGTTGGAAAGCACCGCCACGGTCATCGCAAGCATGCCGGTCACGATGAACAATCGGCTCCCCCAGTCCAACCGTTTCCATCCAGGCCTCAGGCCGTACCCGAATAAGAACAGGCCGGCGCTGCCATAGTAGACACCGAACGTGACGGAACTGGTGAAATTGCCGGCAATCCAATACCCGTGTTCGTGCCGCCCGAGCGGATAATCCGGTTTGAGAAAGTGCCATCCCCAGAAGAATTGTCCGAGGGAATAAAGGGAAAGGAGGGCGACCCCAAGGGCAAACACGGCCACCAGCGGTCGGACCATGCGGTCTTTCTGGAAAATCCAGATACCTGCCGGCACCAAAAAGAACATCCACTCGCGACCGATCGGTTTCAGCGACGCCAGACCGGGATTGGCCACCTGGCTTGCGAGGATCAACCAGAGGACATACAGACCAGCCCATAGATAGAACCACTTCAATTTCGAGTCAAAAGGACTAAATCGATTCTGAACCGCGATCACCAAGAACAGCACCGAAGCCACCCCGCCGGCGACCGATCCGGCCGCGATCGAAAAGGTGGAACTGAAGATGAAAAATGCGTAGATGATGAAATGAGTCCGCTCGGTGATTCCGAAGGTCGAAAGCATGCGTACCGTTTTCATGTGAGCGACCGAACGATATCCTATCGCGGCGCGAGGTCGGATTTCGATTTAGCGTACATACCCAATCCCGCCGCCCAGACAAACATGAGCATCTGACGGACCGATTCCGCGGCAAACGAGGCCTCGGTCACCGATGTGAAAAAGAAACACACGGCTCCCAGAAAACCGGCCAGGGCTACTCGTCGATCAAACGAGGTGAGAGTTGCCGACTTGAAGGCCCGCCAACTGTAATACCAGACTGAGACCCACATCGCGAAGAAAAATATCGCCCCGGGGAATCCGCTTTGCGCGCCAACATTCAGCAGATCATCGTGGGCATGGCCGTGAATCGGCAGATTCGAAGCGTTCGCGCCGAGGGTAAGTTCGTATGCTTCCTTGAACCGCCCCGGCCCAACCCCAACAATCGGGTGTTCCTTGACAATCTCCCACGAATGACTCCAGATAAATACCCGCCCCAAACCATCCTGCGAAGAAACTTCTGAACTCATCATTTGTCCCGCCCGGCTGAAAACACCAGATTTGACACCGACCAGGGCAAGCACGACAAGCAGAATAGCCGTTCCTGTAATTGCTGTCCTTGAGCGAAGCACAATCGCCGAAAGGACAAGGGTTGCGATGATGGCCGCGGTCGGACCGCGCGAATACGAAAGCACCGTCACACCCATAGCCAGGAAAGCGACGACCCGGAAAAACCAGCGCATTCGATTCGATAACTTTTCGTCGTCCAGCATCGAGTAACCGTAGAAGAAGAGACCGGCGGTGGCGTTGAAATTGGCAAAAGTGAGCGGATGAGAAAAATTTCCTATGATCCGGTATCCGAAATCATACGCCGCCACCGGAAGGCCGGGATTGAAAAAATGCCAACCGGTGAAATACTGGCCGATAGAATACAGTGCGATGAAGGTAACACCCACGGCGAAAAGAGTGATCATCACACGTGCGCGGGACTCCTTTTGAAACAGCATGACGCCGATCGGTACGATGCAAAACAGCCATTCTTCGCGCATCTTGTCAAGGGCATCGATTCCCGGCCGGGCCAGCTCACCGGCCAGAGCCATCCAAAACACATACAGTCCGCAAAAAATGTAAAACCATTTGATCGGCCCGAGATATGGATACCGGCGCGTGAGACCGAGGAAAACCAGAAACAGCATTAGCGCCAGTCCGGTCGCCACCTGGCCAACCGCAATGGAAAATGTGGAGCCGGCAA
Source organism: Candidatus Zixiibacteriota bacterium (assembly GCA_041476705.1). Classification (GTDB taxonomy): domain Bacteria; phylum Zixibacteria; class MSB-5A5; order GN15; family FEB-12; genus JACRAV01. The sequence goes on along the minus strand of JBGOTX010000002.1, from coordinate 4,561 downwards.
TGAAAGCGGTGTATACGAAAAAGATGGCCCGGTCGGACAGTCGTGCGGCCGTATTCATGCGCACAAATCTCGCTCGATCAATTCCACCAGCACATGCAGGACAAACAACTGTTCCTCGCGAACTCTCTGCCGCGAGGCATGCGGAATCAACAGCGGCCGATCGACCGCCGTGCGCAGTTTCCCCCCGGTGCCGCCCAACAGCGCGACTGATATGATACCCCTGTCGCGTGCGGTCTGTGCCGCCCGCACCAGATTGGGCGGGTTGCCGGTTGTCGACAGCGCGATAAACATATCTCCCCGATGCCCTATCCCCTCTATCTGCCGCGCAAAGACCCACTCGTACCCGAACTGATCGGCGGCGGCCGTGAGCATGGCGGCATCGGCCGAAAGCGACAGGGCCGGAAGCGACTGCCGGGCCCGCTTGACCGACATCCGATTGACCAGTTCACCGGCAAACAGCGAGGCGATCGCGGCCAGCCCGCCGTTCCCCGCCACCAGCAGTTTTCCCCCCGATCCGATCACCGCGGCGATCTGATCGGACAGCTCAAGTATCGGTGTGCCGAGATGTTCTATCAAAGCGTGCCGCGACAGCACGGTCTCGTCGGCGAGTTTCTTGAGTTGAATGAGCTTTTCGTTTTGCGTCATACCAGTATGGGTTCATTCGGATGCGTCGCCGAGGTCATTTCACGAAGCAAACCCGGGTCGAGATCGTGTTCCAGTTTAGTGCCTACCACCACCCACGAGCCGCCGGCCTCTATTCGTTCGGCGCACTCGCGCGGGGTGGTCAGTCCACCGCCAACCATAACCGGAATATCGACATACTCGGTCACCGCCTTCACCATCTCGACCGGCACCGCCAGCTTCGCGCCGGAGCCCGCCTCCAGATAGACGAGCTTCATCCCCAGATACTGCGCGGCCAGCGCGTGGGCGCAGGCGATATCATATTTGTGACGCGGAATCGGGAGACTGCCGGAAATGTACTGGACTGAAGTCAGCGAGCCGGATTCGATCAGCAGGTACCCGGTCGGGATAACTTCGAGACCGCACTGTTTGATCATCGGCGCGGCCTTGACCTGTTCATCGATGAGATAGTTTGGATTGCGCCCGGACATGAGCGAGGTGAACAAAATCGCGTCGGCGTGCGAACAGACCTGCGTGGCCGATCCGGGGAAAATGATCACCGGCACCGACGATGCCCGCTTGATCAACTCAACCGAGCGGGCGTAATTCGGGTTGAGCACAAACGACCCGCCCACGAGGATGGCGTCGACTCCGCACTCGCCGGCTGTTTCGGTCAGCGAGATGAACCCCTGTTCCGGTTGTTTGTCGGGATCAATGAGCAAGAAGAACGCGCCGCCGCGCCGCCGGCGTAATTCAACAAGTCGCGCAAATACTTCAACCATGCTACTGCCCCAATTTCTGTTTCAAGGCCGCTGTGAGCGCGGCAAAAAACCGATCGGTATCCGGAGTGGCGATAGATCCTTGAGCAAACCCTGGCTTTCCCCCGCCGCGTCCGCCGAATTGGGGGAATACTACTTTAGCCAGCGCGCCGATATCGACCTTGAATTCCGACACCGCTCTGGCGCTCGCGGCGGCGATCACACTGGTCTTCCCATCACACACCCCGACCGCCACCGCCGCAACCGGCTCGTTCTTTTCCTTGACGGCATCAATCCAGGCGGTCATTGTTTCCTTGTCGGTATCGCCAAAGTCATTGGTCAGCAGGGTGACTCCGGCAATTGCGATTTCATCCCCCACCCGCTGTCCGCCACCGGAGAACATCGCGGCTTTGGCTTTCTTGATCTCTTTCTGGAGGGTCGCATTGGCATCTTTGAGTTGACGTACACCCTCGAGGGCTTCGCCTTCCGGTCGGTTCACCGCCTGACTTACCTGCTGGCGGAACTGCTTGAGTGAAAGCAAATACTCAGTCGCTTTGCGACCGGTGATACACTCGATTCGACGCACGCCGGATGCAATTCCAGTTTCGGCGACGATGACAAACGACCCGATCTGCCCGGTGTTTTGCACGTGTGTGCCGCCGCAGAGTTCTTTGGAAACCCCGGGGACCGACACAACGCGCACCGTGTCGCCGTACTTTTCACCGAATAAGGCCATCGCGCCGGACTTTTTGGCTGACTCGATATCCATGATATCGGTGACCACCGGATGTCCGGCGATTATGTCGGCATTGACTATTTCTTCGACCTGTCGGATTTCTTCGGAGATCATCGGCCGATGGTGCGAGAAGTCGAAAGTCATTTTGTCCGGGCCGACATACGAGCCGGACTGTTTCACGTGCTCGCCTAACACTTTCCGGAGCGCGGCATGGGCCAGGTGGGTGACGGTATGATTGCGCATGATGTCCCAGCGACGGGGAGAGTCTACCTCGGCTGTGACCGTTTGAGGCGTCAGGTCCTTCAGTTCACCGCGAGTCAACAATCCCAGATGTGCGTACACACCATCGACTATTTTGATGTCTTTTACCTCCATACAGATTGTCGCATTAGAAATGCGCCCGGTATCGCTAATTTGTCCGCCCGATTCTGCATAGAATGGAGTCTGGTCCAGGACAATCCACACGTTTGGAGTTAAATTGCCCTCGCCATGCTCAATCGTGGCATTTATCTTCATGGACTCTCGCACGAACCTTGTCGGATGAAGACCTTCAGGCGAAATTCGCTTCACAATATCAAGCCATCGAGTGTCAGCTCCAAATCCTCCCGCGTCCTTCGACCTTTTCTGCTGTTCCTTCATTGCTTTCTCAAACCCAACCTGATCGAGCACGAGGTTGTGTTCGGTCGCGATGATTTCAGTCAAGTCGAACGGAAAGCCGTACGTGTCGTACAATTTGAACACCTCGTCGCCGGGGACTACTTTGCCGCCACCTGCTTTGACCTTGTCTGCGACCCGGTCAAATAGCTCACATCCCGTATCAAGCGTCCGCAAAAACGACTCTTCTTCCGATTTGATGACATTCTGCACGTGTGACTGCTTCTCTTTGATCTCCGGGTACGCTTTCCCCATCTGCTCAACCAGTGCCGGCACCAGTTTGTAGATGAACGGCTCGTGCATGCCTAAGAGTCGGCCGTGGCGGGCGGCGCGGCGCAATATGCGGCGCAGGACATACCCGCGACCTTCGTTGGATATCCCCGCGCCATCAGCCAGGGAAAATGTCAGCGCGCGGAGATGATCGGCGATGACATGATGCGACACAGGGTTCTCGTTATACTTTGCATGAGTGACGTCCGAAATCGCCTTCACGATATGCGCAAACAGATCGATCTGATAATTCGTGTTGACCTTCTGCATGATCGCCGCAATTCGCTCAAGCCCGGCGCCGGTGTCAACCGATGGTTTGGGTAGCGGGACCATTGTCCCGTCGCCGGGCTGATCAAATTGCATAAAGACCAGGTTCCAGATTTCGACAAACCGGTCGGTCTCGCCGTTGACGACATCGTTTGGGCCAATCCCGAATTTTTCACCTCTATCGAAATGAATCTCCGAGCAAGGGCCGCACGGGCCGATATCCCCCATCGACCAGAAATTGTCCTTCTTGCCGCACCGGAGAATCCGCCCGTTTTTCAGCTCGGGCGCAATCTTCCCCCAGAGCGCAAAGGCGTCATCGTCAGTTTCGTAGACCGTTGCGTAGAGCTTATCCGATGGGAGCTTGAGTTCCTTTGTCACCCACTCCCAGGCGTAGGTGATCGCTTCTTCCTTGAAATAATCGCCGAAGGAAAAATTGCCGAGCATTTCAAAAAAGGTGTGGTGCCGCGCTGTGAACCCGACATTATCCAGATCGTTGTGTTTGCCGCCCGCGCGCAGGCATTTCTGCACGGTCGTGGCGCGGGGGAAGTCCGACTTGCGGCGGCCAGTGAAAATATCCTTGAACTGGTTCATGCCGGCGTTGGTGAACAGGATGGTTGGGTCATCGAACGGGATCACCGGCGATGACGGCATTTCCTTGTGGTCGTGGCGGACAAAATATCGAACAAAGGATTGTCGAATCTCGGCGGTAGTCATGACGGGTCGGTTTCTTCTCTTTCCTTCAGGAGTCGTTCCACGGCCGTCTTGGCCGCGGCATACCCTATTCCTCGACGCGAAAGGAAAGTATAGGCCTTGCGGCGAACCGATTCAACCTCAATCTGGGCCGATGAAAACAGCGCTCGTTTCCTCTGCGACAGCGCCGCATACGCCAACTCGTTTTCATCGCGATCACCGAGCGCGAGGTCTACCGTCTGTTCGGCCAGTTCGCGCGCGATCATCTTTTTTCGCAGGACCGCAATCAGGTAACTTCGTCCGGCGGGGTGTCGTTCCAGAGTGATTCGCACGAGTGTCATTGCCACGTGGGCGTCATCCAGCAGGCCGCGCTGTTCGTACTTCCGCAGGGTTGCGCTCACGATATCCGGCTCGAATTGTTTCCTCGCAAGTTTGAATCGAACCTCCCCCACGGCATGAGGACGCAGGGCCAACAGTCGGGCCACCTCGCGGTCGCAGATCGAAAGCGCCGCCTCGCACACCAGATCGACCACCTGCGGCGGGGTCAGGACAATTCCCTCTTTGA
>JBGOTX010000001.1:0-20571 GCA_041476705.1 Candidatus Zixiibacteriota bacterium | reverse complement strand
GACCGTAAGAAATGAAGGCAATGCCACGTTGAATATTTCCCAGATCGGAACAGTGAAATCTACCCGAATTGCAAACGACTGGCTGGGTGTATCGACCTCAACATTGAGCGTCCCGGCCGGCCTGTCGAACACCGCCACATTAGACATTACTCTAAATAAGGGAGGTGCCATAAATTCACCCGGCACAGTAGTTGATCTCTCGGGGTATGTCTACCTCAAGTCCAACGCCTTGTCGCCGCGTGATTCCATCAACATCGTGATCGACCGCTTTCTCGTGGCCGACACCGTAGTTGGGCAAGCGTGGGACACGATTTCTACTCCCTGTGGCGTTCGCTTGATCGTATCCAACAACGGCGACATGGGTCGCCAGGGAATCGGTCGTGTCAATATGGACTTCGCGGCGCTGGGGGGGGACTGCGATTCATTGGGGGCGAATGTTTATCTCAATGACGGTGGCCCGGTGGTGGTCAGGGAAATCACGCCCGGTTCACAGTATAGTTGGACCAGTCAATTGTACCAGGGGACATTTGCCACGGCAGAGTCGTTTCGTCCAGTAGCCGGCGGCACTTCCGGCTCATTCGTGGGTGCTGGCTTCGACGGTTTCCGTACCGGAACTTTCGTCAATTGCGATTCTTTAATCGGTGTGCGGACAACGTACTGGGCGCCGACCGGCGGGGGAGACTCCTGCAATTTCATTATCGTTCAGCGGAAATTGTTCCCATACAAAGGGATTCCGGTAAGTAAGGTGACTATCGGCGAACAGGTCGATTGGGACATTCCTTCTGATATTCCGGCTCGCAACAGCTCCGGATTATTGCTCTCGTCATCTACCGTCTATCAGCGCGGTACCGACACCGGCATGGTGCCGGATTGCGGTGCCCAGAACGATTCGGCTCGCTATGGCGCCGGCATGCTCTTGGGTATGTACTCAAACAGTGAGTTTCTAGGCAATTCCTGCGTGAATAATTCATCCCCCTACGGCGTCTTTTCCGAAAGCCAGGATACTCTAGTCAAATATGACACCCTGACCGATGGCAATCTGGAAGGAAAGTACTTCTGGAATCGGATGTTAAACCAGACCGGTTTGACTTCTACACCCGGCAAGACAGACCTTCGCACTATTTCGACGTACTATGCCAATCGTAATTTCACCAGCGCCCTCGACACCGTTACAATTTACACGGCGGTGGCCAGCGTGAAAAAGGGTACGGCAAGTGACCTTGATTCGACCTTTGCCAGGGCCAAGAAGTGGTATGGTGATCACCTAAGGCCGGGGTGTAATTTCGGAGGTTGCTGTGTAGCGAATAGTATCGACGGCCGAACCGGTAACATTGACGGCGACCCCGACAAGATCGTGGACATTTCCGATTTGTCTCGCTTGGTTGACTACTTGTATGTCAACTTCACACCGCTTTGTTGTTTTGCCGCAGGCAATATCGACGGCGACCAAGCGGATGGCATCGATATCTCCGACCTCTCAGCACTGCTCGACCACCTGTTTGTCAGTTTCTCCCCGACGGCGCTCTGCCGGCCGGGAGGCGGAAGCCCTTGTCCGCAACTACAGGGCGGCAACACGTTTGTCAGGCAGGGCACGGTGACGCCCACCACTGGTCCCAACAGTATACGGGCGGGTGCGACGGTTTCGATTCCGATTGTCTATGGAAATCGGGACGCCGTTAGTTACGGCGTGTCGAATGGCTTCATCATTTACAGTGACGCGGACGGCATTCCGGGCGATGGCACACCCGGTTCCCGCGGCACCGGTACCGCTACCTGGGCGCACGCCAATGGAAACGGCGGAAATGTCAAGATGACCGGTGCTGCGGCCACCATGCCGGGTATCTGGGTTGACACGGTAGGCTTTATTCACCCCAACATGTATGACCTAGTGTATAAGTTCAACATGTGGGGCGCTGACGGCTCGGGCGTCGACACCGTTATGTTCAGCGGCGTTATCGGCCCTGCGACTTACCCCGGCATGCCGGTGAAGGATTCCGGGGTCTTCTTTAACCTCAAGATTCTCACAAAATTGTCCGATACGGGCAAGTTTATTTGCATTGACTCGTCATCGCAATACCCGCCGACCGGCACTTGGAAGTGGCCGGTTATCTATTCCACGCCGGCGTACAACTCCATCCCGACTTGGAGCGGAGCGCGCTGCTTTCAGCTTACCGCTTGTCCGTCTTGTGACGGCGCCAGTTCGTCGGGGCAAGCGACTCTCACAGATTCGTCGGGGAATATTGTGGTCGGAAACATCGGGTCGAGCGGAAATGACGGCGTGGCAATTGCCTTCCCGGACGTTGCTCCTCTGTCAGGTCTGTCCCTTGATTTTGGCCGATTGAATATCGATGCTATCGGCAAAGAGGTGTCGTTTACGCCTCACTTGTTGGGAGCTGTGGCAAAAGCAAGAGACGGATTATTTGCGAAACCCCAATCACCGGAGAGTTTATTTACTGTTTCCATAGTGGGGTCTTCTTCCAACAATATTGTTGTCGGAGCCGATTTCAGTACGATCGGCGATCCCACCCCGCTTCTGCAAGTGTATTCCGCGGGGGTCCTTAAGGGATCCCGTTCCGTACCGGGAGGAACCCAAATAGCTTTCGGCGCACCTGTCGGAGGCGGAAGTCTGGCGTTGACCAATGTGGCCATGGATGCCGGGAACACGGTGCCGCCCACTTTCTCGTTCACGCTGAATCGCGCCACCAGTTTCAGTACCTCTGGAGGCGCTTTGGCCGTCGGCGATGAAATGCGATTGATTGCCGATGATGTTCCGGCCGGGTCTTACACGGTCAATTCCTTCAACATTTCGGCCAAGAACACCGGCTCTTTCTTGATATCCAAAATTGATCCTACGCCGGGCTGTCAATGCATCGGCATGACAGGAAATATCGACTGCGACCCGGAGAACCGCGTGGACATTTCCGATCTGACAACCCTGGTCGACAATCTGTATATCAACTTCACGCCGCTCTGTTGTCCGCCGGAGGCGAATGTCGACGGATCGACCGACGGTAAGGCTGATATTTCCGATATCTCGATCCTGGTAAACTACCTCTACGTCACGTTTGTTCCCGTGCAGCAGTGCCCGTAGGTGGTCACTGCAAAAGGAGATACGATGGCTTTGGAACTCACTGACAACAGGAACCGACGGCTACGACGAGCCCCACGCGTCCTGTGTGGCATATCGGCATGGGGCACGCTCGCTGCCGTAATAGCGCTGTGCGTTCCGGTGGCCGTTAGAGCGCAGACCCCGGTGATCGATTCCATTCTTCCGCATAAGCAAGCGCTTAGTGTGTCGCCTTCGAGCAACATTATGGCTTGGTTTTCAATCGCCATGGATCCGACCTCCTTTACGGCGAACGGCTTTCGGGTGTTCGGCTCGCTAACCGGCAAGCGTTCCGGAACGATCACGTACCAGGCGCTGAGCAAGAGTGTGGTATTCAATCCCGACAGCAATTTCATCGCGTGCGAACAGGTAACCTGTATTTTGACGACCGATGTTCGCTCATCCGGGGGAATACACTTGCTCTCGGGCCTCGCGTGGGTGTTTACGGCGGCGACTTCCCTCGGAGAGGGCGCCCTCGCTTTCGACTCGACGTATCCGTTGAACACCGTTGTCCCAGTGGCGCCGACCGCCGTGGCTGTTGGTGACTTCGATCGGAACGGCCGTCCCGACGTGGCGGTTGTAAACAGCGGCACCGATAATGTGTCGATATTTTTGAACCTGGGTAATGGGGACCTCTCGACCAGAACGGACATTACCGTTGGCAGCAATCCAATCGACATCAAAGCGGCGGATGTAGACGGTGATGGCGACCTCGATTTGGTAGTTTCCAATTTCCTGTCGAGTAATGTGTCCGTGCTGCTAAACAGCGGCAATGGCACATTCGCTCCTCCCACAAACTACAACAGCGGTCAGAACCCGTCGTCGTTGCTCCTGTTTGACTGTGACAGGGATGGTGATCAGGATATTGTGGTCGCCCGTCGTCTGGTGAACCGCGTCGCCGTGCTGCTCAATTCCGGATCAGGTACTTTCGGCGCTCCTGTGTTGGATTCCATCGGTTACGGTCCGGTATCACTTTGCGCCGGCGATTTTGACAACGACGGCGATATTGATATCGCATCGGCAAATCTGAACGGCAACAATCTGTCGATCGGCATTAACGATGGTTCGGGCCACTTCACCGCGACAGGTACCTATGCGGTGGGAGCCCCGCCGGTGGCGATATCGTGCGGCGATCTTGATGCGGACGGCGATCTGGATTTATTCGCGGCCAGCACCGCCGCAAGCGCTGTATATGTTTTCAAAAATTCGGGTTCTGGAACTTTCGTGCTGTCAGCTACGTTGCCTGCCAACGGCGGGCCTGTTTCGGTCATCAGCACGGATATTGATCATGACCAGGATATGGATATCGTGACCGCCGATTCGGCGTCCAGTACACTGCAGCTCTTCGCCAATGACGCCACCGGCGCATTCGGTGTGCCGTATACCTATCGCAACTCGTCCCTCGTGGCCCCCCGAGCGCTGGGAATTGGAGACATGGATCGAGACGGAAGTTCTGACCTGCTGTTGGCCCAGTTGGGAAAATCCGGTTACGGACAGGTGGGTGTTCTGCGGAACGGCAAGTCCCCACACGTCACTGTTCTACAACCTGCACCGGGAGCGCTGGGTGTTGCTCCAAATATTGATCTGGCGGCGGCTTTTGATACGAACATGATGTCTACCGCTATCTACAACAAGAGCTTCGTCATTGACGGGTCAATCAGCGGATGGCATCTTGGTTCTTTTACTTATAATTCGGGGACCAGAACCTCAACCAGCAATCCTTTTAAGTCATTCCTCAGCGGTGAAGTTGTAACCGCGACCCTGACCGGTGAGATTATGAGTAGCGAGGGATATCCCTTGAAATACTATAACGCATGGTCATTTACTACTGCGGTTAGTGACAGTGGAGACAGATTCGTCTTTGACTCCGTGTACGACGCAGGGACGGCGTTGAAGTCAATCGTGGTGGGCGATTTCGACGGCGACGGTGACCCGGATTTCGCCGATATCGGGGCCAATGGCAGACTTGCTGTCTTTCTCAACACGGGGGCGGGGCGATTTGTGGCTGGATCATCCTATTTGCCGGGTGGCGGTTTCAATTCGATCGCCACAGCAGATTGGGACCGCGACGGAGACCTGGACCTTTGGGTGAGCGACTCAAGTGCGTCACAAGTGAAAGTATATTTGAACAACGGTAACGCCGCTTTTACCCTCGGCCACAGCTATGAGACTGGTCCCGGGCCAAGTGCCATCTGCACCGGTGACTTTGATGGCGACGGCTATCCCGACGTTGCCGTTACTGACCGGGTTATTGATAAGGTTCGCGTGATTCTTCAGAGAGGCGCCGCGACGACCGACTACGGAGTGGGATTTTCTCCCGAGGATGTTGCGTCTGCGGACTTTGATGGCGATGGACTGATGGATTTAGCGGTGTCCAATAAGGGTTCTAACAATCTGTCGATCTTACGAAATCTCGGTTCCGGCGGATTTGCCCCTGAACAACGTACGCCTGCGGTCGGCAGCCGTCCGACCGGCTTGTCCGTCGGCGATTTCGACGGCGACGGTGATCCGGACATTGCAGTGGCCAATTTTCTCTCCGATAACGTGTCGGTACTCTCGAATATCGGTGGCGGGAATTTTACTCTTGCCGGAACGTATGCAGTGGGCCACGCTCCCCTTGATGTTGTCGCGGGAGACTTCGAGGGAGATGGTCGCATGGACTTGCTGGTAATTAATCAGACCTCCCACGATGTCACCCGCCTCAGGAATTCCGGCGGCACTTTTGTTCATGATGCAACGATTGATATTGGCGGAGTCGGCGGCAGTATTGCCGTCGCCGACCTCAATGGCGATGCCAACCTGGACTTTCTGGCTACAAATTCTACCGCCGGTGAAGTAAGAGTCCACATGAATCGACTCTTTCCCCATGTCGATACCGTGGGACCGGCTCCTTTCGCCACGGACGTCTCAACGGGTGCAAGTATCACCGTTACATTCAATACGGCAATGAATCCCTCAACGATTACCGATTCAAGTTTCAAGGTGTTTTCGGCTACGGCGGGAAGAGTGACCGGAACGCTTGCCTACGATCCAGGGCTGAAACGTTCCACCTTTACTCCTCAATCCAGTTTTTCAACCGGCGCTCTATTTTCGGTTGTACTTACGCCCCTCATTCACTCCGCCGCCGGATACCCGCTTGGCGGGTATCAGTGGTCGTTTGGCACCGGTGTCGGCAAAGAAGCCCATGCGTTCATAACAAAGACACAATTGAATGGGGGCAGCGCGCCGAAAGCGGTCTGTGTAGCCGATTTTAACCGCGATGGCCGGCTCGATTTGGCCGCGCCGTCATTTGGGTCAGGCTCGGTCTCGGTGTGGTTCGGAACCGGCACCGGCGCCATGCTGCCTCAAGCCGGTCTCACCGCAGGAAACGGTCCGCAGACTATCGTCGCCGCAGATGTGAACGGTGACGGGGCTCCCGATCTGATAACTGGAAATTTCTGGTCACAGGATGTTTCAGTTTTTGTCAATAATGGATCGGGCGGCTTTGCCAGTGCCGTCACGTATACCTTCGGTCAAAGCCCGTTCTGGATCGCCGCTGGGGACTTCGATAATGATGGCAACCTCGATTTGGTCACGGCCGACTATCTGGCCAATTCTATAGCCGTGATGCTCAATCTGAATGGAAATGGTGTCTTCGGGAGTCCGACCTTTTTGCCGGCCGCTGGCGTGACCTCGGTCACAACGACGGACTTTAATAGTGATGGCACCCTGGATATTCTGGCTCCGACCGGCACGAACGCCGGCGTGCTGCGCTTCCGTAATAACGGTGATGGCTCGTTCACTTCGCTCTCGACTGTGAGTCTTCCCGGGGGATGTGATTTCATCGACGTCGCCGATCTGGATGGCGATCATGATCCCGATTTCGTCGCCGCATTGTCGTCTAAGGATTCCGTTGCAGTGTTCAGGAATGACGGCCTAGGAAATTACACTTTGACCGGTTCGACCTATGCGACCGGCAGTGGGCCCAGGACAATACTCTGCCGTGGCTTCGACGGCGATGGTGATCTAGACATAATAACCGGCGACATTTCTTCGGACTCGATCTCAGTTCTGCCGAATATGGGCGCCGGCGTGTTCGGAAGCAGAATCGCTTTTGCCGCGGGCAAGTCTCCCGTTCAGGTTGCTGCGGGCGATCTGGATGCCGACGGCGATCTGGATATTGTGGCCGTCAATGAGTCGGTTGATTCAATGACCGTGCTGTTGAACTATCTTCCTCCGAAAGTGGTTTCCACAACCCCGGCCGCCAATGAAGTGCTCAAGTCATCGGGTGATTCCGTGGCCGTGACTTTCAATGCTGCTATGACGGCTTCGACCGTCAGCGATTCATTTGTTGTCATTCACGGCCGTTCCGCCGGATGGGTCCCGGGTTCCGCTCACTACAGCTCCAAAACGGCCGCCTTCAATCCCTCGCGAGCGATTCCAAGTGGTGATCAGGTGACTGTATCGCTTAAAGGTCAGTTGACCTCTGCCGAAGACATCCCGCTCCCCGATCATCGAGTGTGGTCTTTCTACACGGCGGTCAGCAACCACGGTTTCGGAGTTGATACCGTTGTCGATGTTCCGGTGGGTCACGGGCCTCGGGCCAATAGCGTCCTCGACATTGACAATGACGGAGATCTCGACCTCGTGGCGACGGCCTACGATGACAGCACGATTGTCGTTCTCCGCAACGACGGTGCCTTCGCCTTTCATACATCCTCAGTCTTGAAGGTCGGTAGCGGACCCACCGCGCTGGTGAGCGGTGATTTTGATCGCGATGGCAATATTGACGTCGCGGTAGCGAACGAACGTTCAAACAATGTTCATATCCTGCGTAATAACCCCACCGGTACATTGTCGGTCAATCAAGTTCTACCCGCCGGATCAAGGCCGCTCGGAATTGTCGCCACCGACTTGACCGGTAACGGTTTCTTGGATCTCATCATAGCCGACTATGACGCCGATTCCATTACGGTTTATCGCAATCAGAGCGATGGCACGTTTGGCCAACGCAAGTCCTATAGAGTTGGCGATGGCCCCCGGTCAATTGCCATCGGCGATATAGATTCTGATGGCGATATGGATGTCGTTGTGGCCAACACGCTGGCGGGAACAATTACGATTCTCCGAAATCTCGGTGACAGTCTCGGACAAGCGACGACCGTCGCAGTGGGAAGCCTCCCGTGGGCTATCGTCGTCGCGGATTTTGACGGTGATCGAAGACCGGACGTGGCCACCGCAAATAATGGCACCGACAGCATCACGGTGCTGATCAATAGTGGATTGGGGACGGTCTTTCAGCGACATGACTACCGCGTCAGCCTTGCTTCATTTATGCGCCCCTGGAGTCTCATGACGGGCGATTTAAACGGCGATGGTGCACTCGATCTTGTGACCGCAAATCGCGACGACGGCAAAGCGTCGATTCTGCTGTGCACAAAAGGGGTTGGCAGTTTCGTGCCGTTCAAAGATATAAACGTGGGGAGCGAACCTCGATTTGTCGATGTCGGTGATTTGGACGGCGACGGCGATCTCGACCTCATGTGCATAAACAGCTCGGGCGGCAATGTATCACTCATCAGGAACGCCTTCACGGGGTGCTGTAATGGTTTGACCGGCAACGTCGACTGTGATGCAACTGACGCAGTTGACATATCGGACCTTACTCGACTGGTCGATTTTCTCTATGTTTCGTTTGTTCCGCTGTGTTGCGAAGCCGAAGCAAATGTTGACGGACAACCCGGGATCGACATTTCTGATCTAATAGCCCTAGTCGATTACTTGTACATCAGCTTCACGCTCCCGGCAGTGTGTAAGTGACCCTTTCGAGACAGTCGAGCAGGAAAGGCCATCTGAAGCAATGCGGGTGGCCCTTTATTCTAACAATTTTCTAACCGTGAACTTCCCTCAAGTACAATCAAACGTATCCAACTTCACTGAACCTCATCGAACTTAACATTCACTATGGCAACGAGATTGACGTAATTTCAGGCATTCCATGGGGTTAGCGAATTCTACCCTAGGCGAGTCCCTGTCTCCCAGCATAGATTTTAGGGGCCCGTTAATCCATTATAGCTCAACGGGATTTGAGTTTGCAAAACGGAAAATTCCGGATTTGTGCCACATTTGTGCCAGGACCGAAACTGGGTGTGTGTTGGATGGAGGCCGAACTGTACTATTTTGTTCAACCTTAATTGCGAGTCCGGATCGGCTCCCCCGGCTGGGCGTTATTAGGACTTTCGAGGGGCTAATTCGCCACTTTGTGCAGGCGGCCTGACCGATCACTAAGGTATCGGGGGGCTCTACGAGACGAGTTCCGCAACTGGGTGATGAGCGCCGCCTTAACCCTTCCCACAATCAGCCTGCTGAATCTCCCGATATGCATAAATCCCTGTGGCACCGCATGGTACGGAGACACGGTCTGCCTCCACTTAAGAATTTTGAGTAATGGCAAGGCATTCATGTTATCTTCATGTATGCGACCAATCTTCCCCAAATGATATTAATCTATGAGAATTCTACTGATCGAAGATGACAAACGAGCCGCCGAGGCCATCCAGCCCCCAAACCCATTGACTTTGGCTATCGCATGACTAACATTGAAAGTGGTACAACAAACGGGGGCAGGTCATAGGTTCGGGAGGTCAGACGCTGTTCAACCCTGAGAGGTCACTTCTAATGGAAGCGCCCTGACCACGTACTCGGCCTCGATGAGGGCAATCAGTAACTCCTGCACTGGAGTCAGGGTTGCGAATTCAAATCCGGCATTGAATACACCTCGGGAAGCCGTCTTCGCTTTCCACCGGCAGATTGCCTCCAACTCAATGTGTCGCGTTCCCATGATCCGTAGCGGAAGCATCACCTTTAGCTTAAGCGGCCGACCAATGACAAAAGGTCCATTCCCAGTAATCATCATACCGCCAATAGAGATTTCGTAAAGAAGGCCCAGTGTAACTCGAGTTGCCGGGTATTTGACGGCAAGGGCCTCCGGCGCGACCACTCTACGGGCTTTTCGTCTTTCCATAAGGGGGTATTCGGGTTTAGTTTCTTTGTGTTTTAACAGTTACATCGGCAATGGAATAACCTTCCTTAAGCCAGGACTTCACCCGATGAGTGTCAACGCAATTTGGCTGGCTCAATCGGGATAGACCCCGCCACCGGAGGAAGAATCCAGCCCCCGTCATCGAAATGTAGTTCCTACGCGAAACGGACGAATCGCTTAAAATTGGAGTCGGGTATTACGGGTCCGATGCGGTATGGAAACGTGACAAATCCCGGCAATCTCTACCCGCACGAAATGCTTGAGAAGATTTCGCCGTCCCGCCATATTGTGGTTAGACTCGGAACTATAGAACGGGAGTAATTGAATGGTCATTTCAGATCGAGCGACCGACACTATGGGCCACAAAGAACAAGACGGGCACGTAGGATATTTGCCGCGCACGGAATTCCCAATTGCCCCCCCATTGCATTGTATTATCCTGACGCATTAATAAAACCCAACCAACGGAGGATATGTCCCCATGTCGCAGTCGGAACATAAGCCGCATTTCTCCAGAACCGCGCGAGTCGCTCGAAAAACTCGCTAATTCTTACAAGGAATTGGTGGCGCCGCTGACGGGAAATACAGATAATTGAGGAGCCCTATCAAATCGGCCGCGTCAACACCATCCAGTCCGTCGATGTTGGCTTCGTCAACACAGCACAACGGCGCAAGAGTGACATACATATAATCAACCAACCGGGTAAGATCGCTGATATCCACGCGATTCTCCGGATCACAGTCTACATTACCTGTATATCCGGAACAGCATCCGCTGGTAACGAATAGCGCGTAGTGGTGCGACCAGGGACCGGGCTGGCCATTGTCTTCCACGCGCACCCGCCAATAATAAACCGCGTTACGGTCGAGCACTTCATTGAGCATGTGCTGAGGCGCACTCAATCCTGAGACATTTTCGATGTATGACCGAAAATCGGTGTAATTCGACAATTGGAAATCGAATGTCTGGGTGGCCGTGGTTCGTCTAAGTAAGCCCCCCCAATTCATGATCGGCTGGCTGTTGGTCGTGGGAACGCCGCTCTCTGGCGAAATTGCCGGTATCGCTTCCACCCGATAATACAACACGACGCTGTCAACGGAATTGCCGGAACTTGAGGCCCGGCCGAAGAAGCTTCCCAGTTCGCCATTGTTGAGCGCTAACGTCGCCTGCTGTGAGCCGTCGATGCCAACACCGACGCTGAAGGTAGGGTCACCCACATTGGGCTCCGGGTGAACCACGATCGTATACTCGCCTTCCTGCAAATTGTAATCAACAGTTCGTTCGTCCAGTATGGCATTCTGATCGGCATCGAGTTTCCACACGAACGAACCTGATACGGTCGAGTTGTTCTCTGCGATCACATAGTCATCCGGGTTGATCACTTTGATTGACACTTGCCCATCCCCCGACTGCGGCGAGCGCTGGGATGTTCCTCCGCCATGGATACCGGAATATCCGGTCACGACCATTTCGTCAGCCAGCACTTTGGCGTCGGGTGGCGTGCTGTACATAATGGTTACCGGTCCGGGGCCCTGATAGGCGCCGCTCACAAAATCTGGATTGCCGTCGCGGTCGAGGTCCGCCGTGGTGATTGCGAGCGTGCTCCCGGCCGAGCTGGGATACAGTGATTCGCTCACCCGTGGAAAGTTACCATGACCGTCGCCATAGAGAACAATCACGCGCTGTTCCGGATTGGATCCACACGAACTGATGACATCAAGATTGTGATCGCGATCGACATCGGCAATTTCGACATTAACGGCGAAGCCGTTGAGCGTGGTATCGTACGCCCGTTTGAATCCGCCCGCACCATCACCAAATCCGACCGTCACCAGACTGCGCGGTACCGGGTTGGCACCCAAGTACACAACTGAAGCGATATCAGGAATGCCGTCTTTGTCCAGATCGGCCACCGCCCTTGACGGTGGAATCGGGCTGACATTGTGTCCCACGAAAATTGCCGAGGTCCTGTTGAACCCACCCGCGCCGTCGTTGAGATAGATCGTCACCGAATCATTTTGCGACACCGCCAAATCATCATGCCCGTCACGATTGAAATCAGCCACATTCAACCCCTCGGCCGCAAGAGTTAACAGGGCCTGAGTCGTGAACCCGCCGCCGTGGCCGTACAGTATCGTTCCGTCGCCCAGCGCAATATCCAGAAACGGGTCGCTGTTGAAATGACCGGCGACGATGGAATTGACGATCCCGCCGCCGTAGGGCGTCGAATCAACCGAGAAAGTCCGGTCGCCTTGATTGAGCAGGGTATAGATGAATTTACCGTCTACGCCGCCCACGGCCACGATGTCAGCCAGTGTGTCGGCATTGACGAAATCAACAACCATCGGAGTGCGTCGTGCCCCGAGCAGTCTGATGGGCGCGTCAAAGGTGCCATCGGGCCGACCGTACGCTACCCACAGGCCACCGAGCGCAGGGGATGCCGTTCCGCTGGTTGAGTAGACAATGTCGGTGAAGTTGTCCTGGTCAAGATCCGAAGCCTTCAGAAACATGATATCGGCCGAATACTGTTGGGACGAAGTAAACACCGTATCGAATTTTACAGTGTAACAAAAGCGGCCGCCCCAGACAGGGGTTACGGTGTCCGCAGGCGTGGGCGATACCCAAAGCCAGGGGAAGACTGGAGAATCGCCTACCGAATCAATGCATATCGTCTTGCCGGTGTCGGAACGGTGCAAGAGGAGACCGAAGGCAAAGGCCGCTTCATAGTCACCCGGCGGAAGAGGATTGGCGGCGAATCCGGAGGTGCGAAGAGTCACGGTATCGGGTGCGCTCCCGCCCCCTGTGGCGGAGAAATTGACACTACTGAAACTCTGCGACAATGTCGCTGACACGGCTCCCTTCGTGCCTCCCAGAATTGCGCCATCCGGCGATGAAATGACGAAGGAGTTGACAAAACCAAACAGCGAATCGGGATTTGATGAGCTCTGGATGAGGCGGATATAAAACGTGAATGTCCCGGTGTCCCCGACAAACCTGCCAACCACATTGTCAACCGCCAGAAGCCCGGACACTTTTCGCCGGCAGTCCGTGACCGCTAAAGTACGACAGTCGTTGGAACCGGACAGGCGCTCCCTCTCCCCGGGTTCGCACGCGCTATTCGGGGGGGTATACTGGTCCGGCTTGTTCTCGCCTCTGTACTTGATTCGAATGGAGTATGGGCCGGGAGCGTTGGGCAGAGTGAGGTTGGCACAGGCGACGCCGTTGGCGTCGGTGTAGGCAGAGTCATCGGCCTGTTGTCCGATGCTTACGCCGCACTGGCCCTCACCGATAAAAAACAACACCATCCGATTCGGAAGCGGAGCGCGAGCGTCCTCATCACATCTTTCCGTCAGAGTGGCGCAAACTGCGATATTCTTTCCTGCGCAGACCGAATCCAAGCCATCGGTCACGAACCGAAGCTTAGTGTTCCCACTCATAAAGGTCGTTGTGGTTGACAGTCCGGAAATTTCCCCGGTCGCCGACATAACGAACACCTGGTCGAGACTGTCTTCAATGGGTATGCTCCACGACGTCTGAAACAGTCCGCCACCGTCGACCGCAATGGTCCACGGAACATAAGCGGTGCCACTGCCGGAGCTGGACTGAGGAGTCACCTGAACTCGCACTGTCTCATTGGGCCAGAAACCACCGCCGGTGGCATTGACCGTGTCTCCCGCCGCGTAATCAATCCCGTCTGTGCGAAGCGTCAGCGCATTCGCCGACGCCCTTTGCACCGGTGATGTGAGGGCGACAGCGGATACAAATCCGAACAAGAGATATGTCATTATTTTGTGTGGCATATGCGGGCTCCCCGGTTCTGTGCGCTCTTAAGGGTTTCGTTTACTTCCTGTGAATCGGACTCAGGAGAGGAGGTCACGGATTGATGAGACTCATGTTCGGCGGCACCAAGCATGACGCAGACGCGACTCCTGACAACGCCGGCGGATGCGTCGGTCGAACGCAATTCCTGCGAATCACCGGCTCCGGACACGGAGCTAGAATTTGTCTGAGATGGCCAAACCTTGAGCATTCAGTTCCTGAGCGTACCTCTGACTGATAATAGTAGGTCGTCTCTGTTCCCGGTGGCGAAGGTAATCTTCCGAATTGTGTGCCTGCTCGCGGGCCATTCCGGTCAGTATATATAAATATAGGACATCATCGGCTTGGGTCAAGCAATAATATCCCAAATTGGTCCATAAAAGTGACTAAAAGGGTAAGTGAAGTACTCTTCCGCGGCAGGAGCCTCGTGCCGGATTGCCGAACAGGTGGATAATTCCTTAGTCCGAAAGGGGGGCAAAGTGGGGATCGAGAGCGACTTCCTTTTCGGTCGGGCCGGCGTGGGCTACAATGGCCCGTTGCAGTACCTCCTGCGCCTTCCGGATATCACCCAGAACGGACCAGGCGCGGGCAACGTTTCCCAAAGCCTCTCCACTGTGGCAGGCATCTGTCTCCAATTGGGCAAGGAGTTGCTGGGCCTGCTCTCGTTCCCCAAGCCCGGCGAGTGCCATGGCCCGATAAGCACGTTGGTGAATATCGGACCGTGCGATCGAATTCCCGGGCTGAGTTGCCTCCAGAACTTCCTGGAACCGACGGTGGGACTCGGCGCGGTCTCCTTGAAGCCCGGCTACGTAGCCGAGCAGGTACTGGGCTACGAACAGAAGATACCCGGCGGCGATCGATTCTTCGAACCGGCGGCGGGCACCTGCCAAATCACCCATCACCATACAGATGTACCCGGCGTCGATAAAGCAGTTGGGATCACCCTTATACTTGATGGCCAGCACCAGGTTCTCGAGCGCCAGTTCAAGTACGCCGAGCTTCATGTATACAGCGCCAAGGTTATAGTAAGCCCGACCGTAATCCGGCCCTAACTCGATGGCACGCTGAAGAGTGGATATGGCCACCGTAAAACGCCTCTCATCCATGTGGATCAGACTCAGGAGCAGCAAGGTTTCAAGATCGGTGGGGGCCAATTCAAGAGCCTTGCGCGCCCACTGTAGAGCTTCCTCGTACTGTCCAGCCGACCGCTTCAACCAACCCATAGTCCGATACCCAATTGCGTACTTGGGATTGTACTTAATCGCCGTCAGAAAACATTTTTCGGCGTTGGCTGGGTCGCCGGAGAACATATAGTAGCGGCCGAAAGATCTGTGAACCTCGGGCAGTCCCGGTTCGATTTTCATGCCCTTTTCGGCTGCTTCTTTGGCGGCGGCCAGGCGCGCTGAGGTGTGATCGTAATAGGCCATGTACTGGAAGACATAGACATCAGAAAGCCCGGCGTGGGCCAGTGCCAGCTTTGGGTCGATTTCAAGCGCCTTTTGATACATTCGGGCGGCAAACTCCAAATCTTCCGCCTTGTTGGTCTGATAGTATGCTTTCCCTTTCAGATAAAAATCGTAGGCCGAAACATCGGCGACCGTCGCCTGAGTGACTTCATGGGTAATCGAGCCGGTCACATTGGCCAGAGTGATGGAGGCCTCCCGGGCAGCGTTGGACAGAAGCGTAAAGAGGTCGGTTGCATCTCCCTCGTAAGTCTCTCCAAAAACGATTTGATCGCCCACCTGGCCATAAATAGTTAAATTAAGCCGTATTTTCTCCTGCCATTTCAGAAGCGAACCAACCAGTACAAAATCGGTGCGGCATTTCTTGAATATTTCGCGCACGTCCCGGGGTTGGGCGGTGGCCGGTTCGGCGGTGACAATCAGGTCCGACCGGCGCGACAGTTCGCGTATGACGTCCTCGGTGAAACCCATGCAAAAGTAGTCCCACGACGGGTCGCCCGACATATTTTTCAAGTCTATCACGGTCACGGTCTGCTTGGGTTTGACATACTGCAAGCCGACCGCGGTTGGAGCGCCCCTTTCCGACTCGGCAACATACTCCAAGAGCGCCGCAGTAGAAGAGAATCTCTGAGCCGGGTTCTTGGCCAGGAGCTTGCCCAGAAGAGGGTCAATCCAGGGAGGCAAGTCAGTGTTTCGCTCGCAGGCCGGGACCGGCTCCTCGTGAAGAATCGAATACATGATGGCCGCCGGGTACTCTCCTTCAAACGGACGGATACCGGTAAACAGTTCGTAGTAAATGGAACCAAGACTAAACAGGTCCGACGCTGTCCCCACCGGCTGACCCGAGAGCTGTTCGGGCGACAGGTAATACAGCGACCCTTCGATATTTCCGTATTCGTCGACCGTGTCGGCGGTCACGGTTTTTGCCAGGCCGAAGTCGAGAATGCGCACGGTTTCGTCTCTGGCCAGACGGATATTTTCGGGTTTTAAATCTTGGTGCACGAGGCCGGTCGCGTGCGCCGCACCGACCCCCTCGGCAACCTGACGACAGAGGTCAAGCTTGCGCTCGAAATCAAGAGTTGGAGCCAGGTCGCGGAGGTCCCCGCCGGGGATGTACTCCATCGACAGATACGGGTGGCCGTCAAACTGGTCGTGCTCCCAGACTTTGACGACATAGGGAGAATCAACCTGGGCTGTGCGGGCGGCTTCTTCGGTGAGCCGCAACCGGTAGTCTTCGGATTGCGATAGCTGATCGGCGATCAGTTTAAGAGCCACCACCCGGTCGTTGCGGGTGTCGACCGCTTTGTAAACAACTCCCATCCCGCCCTGTCCGAGCAGAGATTCAATGCGGAAATGTGAAAACGAACTGCCGGGGGCAAGCATAGGTCTTATTATCGGTTTACGCGATCGGCGGGCTTAACCAAGCCTTGATAACCCTTCTCCCACGGATTATACTGCGGTTTACTAACGTCCCAGTATACCGAGTGCAATGATCTATGCCAAATGTTTCTGATGCCGAGTGGTCGCGGATGAAAGGTGCGGTCGAGGAGTTGACCGCCCTTAACCAGATTGCGAGCGCCATCAACATTTCGATGTCGGTCGATAATATCACCCAGGTTACTATCGACAACACACTGCGCCGTCTCAAAGCTTCTCAGGGAGCGGTTTTTCTCCTGGACCAGGAAGGCGGCGCCGAGGATCGGTTCAAGACCTTTGTCCGCGAAATGACTCCGGCGGCGGGCGGAATCCCCTTCCGACTGAATATGTCGTTAACCGGGTGGATGATCAAGAACCGCACCATTCTGCTGTGCAACGAGCCGGCCACCGATACCCGTTTTGTGGGCGTAGACTTTGCCCAGCTGGGTATACATTCACTCCTGGCCGCTCCGCTCCTTTCGCGACATGGTCTTATTGGCGTAATGGCCGTGTTTAACAAGCAAGAACCTGGCGGCTTTACGGAGCAGGATAAGCGGTTTATTGGCATCGTCGGAACTCAGACCACCAAAGTAATAGAGAACGCCCGTCTTTTCGAAAAAGAGCAGAAGCTTCAGACGATCGAACTCGACATTCAACGCGCCAAGGCGATTCAGCGAGGGTTTCTTCCCCGCGAGAATATCGTCCGCCCAACTTGGGAAATGTATGGGTTCACCGAAGCTGCCCGCGAAGTGGGCGGCGATTATTACGACATGCAAGTACTCGATGACCATCGGGTGTTCTTTTCGCTCGGCGACGTCGCCGGCAAAGGGATTCCGGCGGCTCTTCTCATGTCCAACGCCCAGGCAGTCATCCGAGCTCAGTTGCACGTTACCGACGGCGACCTGCTCTCACGAATTGCCGGTTCCCTGAATCGACTCATCTGCCAGTTCACGACCCCCGAACAATATGTCACCGGGATGCTTGGATACTACGACTCTTCTACTCGCGACCTGTATTTCGTAAATGCGGGACACCTGCCGATTCTTGTGGTGCGCGCCGACGGCTCAGTGGATTCCTTCACCGATTCGGACCTCGTGATCGGCGTCCTGCCGGATATACTGTACCGCACTCATCAACTTTCCCTCAAGGCAGGCGATGCCGCTGTAATCTACACCGACGGCGTGACCGAATGTTTCAACGCCAAGGAAGAAGAATTCGGGGACGAGAGACTGCACGACGCGCTGCGTTCCCGAGCGGGGGCGTCGGCCGAGGCCATTGCGCTGCACATACTCGATCAAGTTGCCGCGTTCCGTGGTCAGGCGGAGCAGTCGGATGATGTCACAGTGCTGGTGGTCAGTTCAAAGTAGATAATCTGTTTGCCGCAACGCAAACACGCTTGGGGCTCGGTCCAACGCATTTCAATCACGATCTCGCCTTTCGAATGAGTCAAGATAACCTGACCTGCCCCCGTTTGTTGTACCACTTTCAATGTTAGTCATGCGATAGCCAAAGTCAATGGGTTTGGGGGCTGGATGGCCTCCGGTGCTGGGGGCCGATACCCCAGGGAACTGTGCGGGCGGCGCTGGTTGTAATGCCTCCGCCAGCGTTCGATCAGCACCTGAGCCTCAGTCAAGGTATAGAAGAGCTCTCCATTCAAGAGCTCATCTCTCAGCTTGCCGTTGAACGATTCGACGTAGCCGTTCTCCCAGGGTGACCCCGGCTCAATGAACAGGGTTTGGACTGAGAGTCGCGCCAACCAGCTTCTTACGGCCTTGGCAGTGAATTCAGGGCCATTATCCGAGCGCAGATAGACCGGTGTCCCCCGAGAGACAAACAGGTCGGTGAGTGTTTCAAGCACATCCTCAGAACGGAGCGATCTTCGGACGACCAGAGCCAGACATTCCCGAGTGTATTCATCAATGATGGTCAGGATGCGAATAGGTCGCCCGTCAGCCGTCCGATCTGCCACGAAGTCATAGGACCAGACATGCCGGGGATACTCAGGCCGTTGCCGGATACACGACCCGTCGTTCAGCCATAACTGGGCTCTCTTCGGCTGTTTGGGTGGAACTTTCAATCCCTCCTGACGCCATAACCGTTCGATCCGCTTGTGATTCACCTCAAAGCCTTCTTCTCGCAACATTGCCGTTACCCGACGATAGCCGTACCGCCCATACTGTGTCGCTAATTCAACCATCCGACTCACCACCCGAGACTCCTCTTCTGGTACTGTCCGATCATGACGCTGGGTCGACCGCGGTTGGTTCATCACCCGACAGGCCCGACGTTCCGTGACGCCCAGCCGCTGACGGACATGCCGCACCGCTTGTCGCCGACGCGCTGGGCTCAGAAGTTTCCCGAGGACGCCTCCTCCAAAATGGCCAGGTCCAACGCCTGATTCGCCACCAGCTTCTTCAGCTGGACGTTCTCACGCTCCAGTTCCTTCAGCCGTTTGGCCTGGTCCAGCCGAAGACCCCCGTACTCCTTCCGCCACCGATAGTACGTCTGCTCGGTTACCCCGAGCTTCCGGCTAACCTGCGCCACCGTCTGGCCCTGCGACAACCCCATCTCAGCCTCGCGAAGCTTGGCGATGATCTGCTCAGCCGTAAACCGCTTCTTGCTCATATCTGCCTCCTTCAAAATCCAGATTTACTAACATAACATCTGGACTCGTTTTTGGGGCAAGGCCATTCTTTCTTGAGGCCGTAGCCAGTGCCGGAAGAAGGGGTTGCACATACACACTCCTGAAGGATTCCGAGCAGAGCTTCCGTATGAACTCCCAAAGGCTGTATGTGGTCAATACCATGTCGGTTCGATCCGGAGGTCGGGCACAGTACAGAACCGACATGGTGATTTCGTGATTCTGACCTGCAGCTACAGCCGGACGGGATAAGGGGGCAGACCACCCCAAAGAAACACAGGAGAGGAAGTAGCAAGGGATTCGGCCGAATGATGGACTAAATAAATCTCATTGACACGCATGGGAATGTATGGTGATATTGGACCAACAGGACCGATATCATCATATTGTCATTGATCAAAATCCACCTCGCTCCTGTGATTGTTCTAAGAATCTATGTCATTTGTGACTCGAGATTGTCCGCGGTCGTTTCCGACGGCGTGTCAGTGAGAACGAATAACGAATTGGCGCTGAGTTGAACGATATTGGTCAATCACGGAAGGAGAGTAACACATGTCCAGGCGAGAACTGACCCCGCTTGCATTCGTCGGAATCCTGGTCTTTGGGTCGGTGACGACAGCGTTCGCTGACAGTCAACGGGTGGTGCCAGAAAGATCGACCGTTCTTACGAACCTCGGCGGCATGCCGTTGGTCTTTACACAAAACAAAGGTCAATGGCCTGATAGCATCTTGTACCGAGCCAATGCCGTTGGGGCGACCATGTGGTTAACGAAGAACGGTATCTGGTACCAGTTCTTTCGAACGGTGGAGAAGTCCAAGGCATCCACAGTAGCCATTGATCCCTCTAAGGGTACTCTTTCCGACCAATTGAGTCATGAACTCGACAGCGTCGAAACAACGATGATCAAAGCCGAGTTTGCTGGCGCGAGCAAATCGGTGGAGGTCGTTGGTCTTGAGGCGTTGGATTACAAATGCAATTACTTCATCGGCAGCGATCCCTCCAATTGGCAATCAGATGTTCCCAATTACAATTCTGTCGCCATGCGGGGCCTGTATCCCGGGGTGGATGTCTTCTTCTCGGCCAAAGACGGTCGTTTGCAAGAG